>NZ_QJTG01000001.1:479574-772946 GCF_003217275.1 Bacillus sp. 196mf | reverse complement strand
ATACAGAAAAACACCCAAGAAGTAACAAAGCTTCTAATCCGCCTGTTCCACCTTCTAGAGAAAAACGGGCGGAAATCTCACAGATATGAGAAGAAAACGGTCTTCGATATCATGGGTGTTCATTATGAGTATAGTATAGCTAGAGAACAAAAGAAAGCTGCATAATTTTAAAAATAAAACTCGTTAGAGTTTATTTAGCATGCGTATTTTTAAGAATAACCAATATGTTGAACAGTTTTTAACTGTTTTGAAGGGAATCCCATTTTATTTTTGTTCTTAAGTTGATGGGCATGTGTAGCGTCCCCTAAATTACTTATTAATCTTCTTAAAAAAATTAATACGAAAGATAATGGCAATACTACCGCTAATATTAATAAAATAGCTTCCATTAAGTAACCCAAGCGCTCATCCCCCTCTTTACCTCCTTTTCAATATATGAAAACAGCGTTGTCACATATGCATGCATTTGCAAAAATAATACACCTATATTTGACAACTTTATAACAAAAACAAATCGGAATGATTATTATTTATTGCAACTTTATTAAAGATGTATTATACTAAGTTCGCAAACTAAAACGTAATTATTCCGTTTTGTATTAAAATGATATTTTTCTTCTATAATTGGGGAAAATATATCCGTAAAAAAGAAAAGAGGAGAACTTCATGCCTAAAAGATTGACTATATTTTCATTCTTACTTATTTTTATCTTAATTTTCGCTGGCTGCTCAAATAAAAAAGAAAGTAATGCCAAGAAAGATGGAAAGCTAACAGTTTATACAACGATTTTCCCACTTGCTGATTTCGCAAAGAAAATCGGTGGCGACTATGTAAATGTTGAAGCAATTTACCCACCTGGTGCAGATTCACATACATTTGAACCAAGTCAAAAACAAACAGTACAAGTTGCAAAAGCCAATTTATTCGTTTATAACGGCGCTGAATTAGAACCATTTGCTGAAAAAATGGAAAAAACATTACAAAAAGAAAATGTTAAAATTGTAAATGCATCTAAAGGTATTGAGCTTCGTGCTTCTACTGAAGAAGAGCATCATGATCATGGAGATGGCCATAAAGAAGATGAACATCATCACGATAAAGATCCACATGTTTGGTTAGATCCTACTCTAGCAATGAAACAGGCAGAAAAAATTAAAAATGCACTTGTAGAATTACAACCTGAACATAAAAAAGAATTCGAAAAAAACTTTGCAGCACTTCAAACTAAATTTACTGATTTAGACGATCAATTTAAGGCAGCTGTAGCGAACGCAAAAACGAAAGAAATTTTAGTTTCTCATGCTGCCTATGGTTACTGGGAACAACGATACGGCCTAAAACAAATTCCTATCGCTGGAATTTCAGCTTCTGATGAGCCATCTCAAAAACAGCTTGCTGACATTACAAAAACAGTAAAAGAACATAATCTAAAATATATTTTATTCGAAACTTTCTCTACTCCAAAAGTAGCATCTGTTATTCAAAAAGAAACTGGTACAAAAGTTTTACGCTTAAATCACTTAGCTACTGTTTCTGAAGATGATGCAAAAAATAATAAAGATTACTTCACTTTAATGGAAGAAAACGTAAACACATTGAAAGAAGCAACAAACTAATACATTATATTTTCTAGGCAGCTGAATCTAGTATTCAGCTGCCTTTTTATGTATTTATCCTTGACTTGACCAAAATAACAAGTAAAATTATCCATATTAGCTTTAAAGCTATATTAATTTAGAAGGTGAGTTGGAATTATGAATCTTCACATTTGTGAAGTAACAGCAAAAAATTGGCGTTCAGTAGTTGCTTTAGACGTCGCAAAAGATCAGCAACAATTTATTGAAAGTAACGCGTTTTCTTTAGCAGAATCATTATATGAAGGAAACGGAACGTCAGTAGGTTTATATGATGGAGAAACACTTGTAGGTTATGCAATGTATGGATGGTATTCAGTAAAACATAAAAGTGTATGGCTCGATCGCTTTATGATTGACCAACAATATCAAGGAAAAGGATACGCAAAACGTTTCCTTCGCTTACTCATTCAATTCTTACAAGAAAAATTTGAATGCAAAATAATTTACTTAAGTTTACATCCAGACAACAAACTTGCAATGGGACTGTATGAATCATTTGGTTTCCGATTAAATGGTGATATTGATGATGAAGGTCCAGTTGTGGGTGTTGTAATGGAGTTACTAATAGACGAAAATACAAGCCTGTGAAAACAGGCTTTTTATTATACATGTATCAATTTTTAGTTTCTTTCCCTTATTTAATTCTGTTTTGTAATCTAATAGAATGCTCATAAAAAATAAGCCTGCAATTTACGCAGACTTATTTCACACACTCCTC
This sequence comes from Bacillus sp. 196mf, assembly GCF_003217275.1. NCBI lineage: Bacteria > Bacillati > Bacillota > Bacilli > Caryophanales > Bacillaceae > Bacillus > Bacillus sp. 196mf. The sequence continues at coordinate 770,590 of NZ_QJTG01000001.1, read as the reverse complement.
GAAATGTTCTTGGAACCACTCTTTATTAATATCTCTTCCGATAAAAACTACTTCACTTACTCGCTCTTCACCCTCTTGCCACTCTCTATCGTACGAAGCGGCAAATAACGTATGTACACCTTGGAAAACGATACGTTTATCTACTCCGTCTATCGATAAAATTCCTTTGTAACGATATAAATATTCCCCTAGCTCTTGAACGACAGCTGACATCCACTCATTAAGCTTTTGTAAATCCAGCGGACGTTCTTCACGTAATACAAATGATTTCACACCTTCTAAGTGGTTATGTTCTTTATGAGGGTAAATTTGCAACGTATCTTTCGTTTTAAACGTTTGAATTTGTAATAAAGATGGTATATCTACCTCACAGTTAGTCGCCTCGATTAACTTTGCAGTCGGGTTAATTCCTTGAAGTTCATGCAAAAGATTTTCTTTCTCACTCTCTTCAATTAAGTCTAATTTATTTACTAAAACGACATCAGCAAACGCAATTTGCTCTTTTGCTTCTAATCCTTTTTCAAAATGTTTATGTATATGATAACTATCTACCACCGTTACAACACCATTAATTTGGTATGCAGATTGAATGACTGGATCTAAAAAGAATGTTTGAATAATCGGCCCTGGATTTGCAAGGCCAGTCGTTTCAATTACTAAACCATCAAAATCCATTTTCCCTTCTGCTTTTACGTCCAGTAACTGTTTTAAAGCAACAAGTAAATCTTCACGTACAGTACAGCATAAACAGCCATTTGTCATTTCCATAATTTCTTCTTCTACATTCATAATCAACTGATTATCAATGCCAATTTGCCCTATTTCATTTACAATCACCGCTAATTTCTTACCGTGATTTTCTGATAAAATACGATTTAATAAAGTCGTTTTCCCTGATCCAAGAAAACCAGTTAATATTGTTACTGGAATCATTTCGTACCTCTCCTTATAGCTATATGTTTCTACATTATAGCATATAGAGAAAATCATTTTTGTAGCAAAACATATTTATTGTCTGTACACCTAATTAACTATATAATAACATGTAGTAAGAAAGCCTTTTCAAAACAATATTATTCATCAAGGGGGTACTTATAATGGAACGAGTTCAAATGAATGAAACGCTAGAATTCTCTCGTATTATTCAAGGATTTTGGCGTTTAGCAGAATGGAACATGACAAAACAAGAATTACTTTCTTTCATTGAAGATTGTATGGATATGGGAATTACTACTTTTGATCACGCTGACATTTACGGCGGATATACGTGTGAAGGATTGTTTGGAGAAGCTTTACAATTAAAGCCTTCCTTACGAGAAAACATGCAAATTATTACAAAGTGTGGAATCGCTCCCCCATCACCGAAATTTCCAGAGCGATATGTTGCTCACTACAATACTAGTGCAGAGCATATTATGCAAAGTGTAGAAGCATCACTTAAAAATTTACATACAAATTATATTGACGTATTACTTATTCATCGCCCCGATCCTTTTATGGATCCAAATGAAGTGGCAAAAGCATTTTCACAATTAAAACAAGAAGGAAAAGTTCGTCACTTCGGTGTATCTAACTTCTTACCTTCACAATTTAATATGTTAAGTTCGTACTTAGATTTCCCGCTTATTACGAACCAGATTGAAGTTTCTGCATTGCAGCTTGAGCATTTTGAAAAAGGGACAATTGATTTATGCCAAGAAAAACGAATCAATCCAATGATTTGGTCACCTCTTGCTGGTGGGGAAATCTTTACTGGTCAATCAGAACGCGCCGTACGTGTACGTGAAACTATGCAAAAAGTTGCTACTGAGCTAGGTGTTACTAGTATCGATACGGTTATGTATGCTTGGTTACTTGCTCATCCAGCTAATATGATGCCAATCGTTGGATCTGGTAAATTAGATCGTGTAAAAACGGCGGCTCTTGCTACAAACGTTAACTTAAATCGTCAACAATGGTTTACAATTTTCGAAAGCTCTAATGGACATCCTGTACCATAATGCATAAAAAGAAGAGCTGTTTTCTTACAGCTCTTCTTTTTCATATGTATTTCTAGTCATGGCAAATACACACATATCCCTTAATCCGTTTCCATCTACCGCAACACTCGCACTTTCTAACGTACCTTCTAACTTAAAGCCTAATTTCTCAGGTATCGCTCTACTCTTTTCATTTAAAGAATCACAACGAATTTCTACACGGTTTGCTTTCAATTCAGAAAAAGCGTAATCCGTTATACCTTTCGCAGCCTCTACCATATAGCCTTTTCCGCTAAACCTTGTATCAATCCAATATCCGATTTCAAATTGAGGTATATCCCAATTAATACGATGTAATCCGGCTGAAGCAATAAATTCACCTGTTTCTTTCGAAAACACTAGTAATCTTAAATCCTCACGTTGCAAAAATTGAATATGTGATTTTCTAATACTTTCTTCTATTTCTTGCTCTGTTTGCTCTTTTTGTGCAAACACCATCCAAGGTTTTAGTTCTTCTATTGAAGCCTGAATTGCATCATATACAACTTTACCATCTCCTGGTTTCGGCATTCGAATAAAAAGCCTGTCAGTATAAAATTCAGAAGGAAAATCGAATAATAACGGATTCACTGTAAACACTCCCTATATTTCTTTTATATATAATAATATCCATCTCAAATTATATAGTAAAGAATTTTCTGAATTGAAAACCTTTTACTCATTCACTTCCACCGCTACACGAATTCCAGATTCAATCGCACCTTGAATCCATCCGTGATATAGCGTTGTATGATCTCCAGCGAAGAATATTCTCCCCTCTGGTTTGACAATCGCTGGTTGCAGCTCAGATTCTTGACCTGCTTGAAAAAGTGCAAATCCTCCAAGCGCATACGGATCCAATGTCCAGCTTTTTGATATTCCAGATATGAACTCATCATACACTTGACCACCTAATATTGTTGCTAAGTTGTGTAATGCGTAATAAATACGATCACCTTTTGATAAACCATCCCATAACAATGCGTCATAAGACCATGTATAGCTACCTAACATCATAGCCGGTCCTTTCTCACCAATTCCATAACTTGGATAATAGGCATAACGAATTGGCAAATCTGTTATAATTCTGCCACCTAATTGTCCTTGTTCTTCCCAAAATCGGCTTTTAAATTGAATTCCTATTTTCGTCGCAGGCATATAATGTAATTCACGAATTGCTTTCCATTTTTCATGAGATATAGAATCAAACGGATCTACTTCTACAAAACGCATTGTCGAAAACGGAATGGTAACAATAACTAAATCTCCTGTAATACTGCTATATTCAAAAGTTTCCTCGTTCCGATAGAAAGCTGTCACACCATTATCGTGTTGATGTAGCTTCATTAATTTTTGATTATATATAATATTCTCTTCTAATTGCGGTAAAAATGACTTTGGCAATCTATCGTTCCCGCCCACAATTTCACAAAATCCGCTCTCCTCTTGCATAATGTATAGAAAGCGTAAAGTCTCTACAAACGATCGTTCCAAAAAACCTTCTAAATCTAATAGAACACCAATCATCTCAATTGTTACTGGCGAAAAGTAAGTATTATACTGATAAGGGTGATACTTCAAAAATTGTCCTGTGGAATATCTCCCAAAATCCTTCACTACAACATCCCAATTTTTCTCTGGATTTCTTTTAATAAAATTTATTATCGGCTGTACTGCTAATAACAATAGTTCTTCAGACGTTTTTCCCACTTCATTCATTTCCACAGGATACCTTAAAATACTTGGATCCTTTTCATATTGTTTCAACGTCGTTTTTCGTCCATTTACGTATATAATATCCGTCTCATTTCTATTAATAAATGGACTCACCTGTAGCCCAAATTTTCTTATATAAGCCATCGTTAATGTATGCGAATACGGAATTCTCATTGCTCCGACATCTAAATATAATCCGGTATCTTCCATTCTAACCGTTTCTATACGGCCACCTACCCGGTTGTTTGCTTCAAAAATTTTCACATCATGTCCTGCAGCCTTTAATAAAGATGCTGAAACTAATCCAGCCATACCAGCTCCCACTACAATAATTTGTTTTGGATTTATCGTCTTCTTCAATCCTTTATCTATAACTTTTAACGCTTCATCCATTTCAGTGTTATACATTATATCTTTCTGCACAATTCCACCCCTTACTTCATCAAATGGACGTTAGTGGTTTAGTGCATTTTATTCATAAATCTCCATAAACATAACACCATTGCAATTTGAATATTCACTAAAAGTACATAAGAGACAGATTTCATATTTCTTTATGCTTCGTATAATATAGCAACCGCAACGAAGGAGTGACTAAAAAATGAAACATACTTATGATTACCACGCTACAAAAAAGCATTTAGAATTAAAGAAACAAAACTTATGTAAAAAACTTAGCAATATGACACTATCTGAAAAAGAACGTGAACAGCTAAAATGTGAAATTGACAACTATGAATATATTTTAAATCTGGTCGAAATGAATCATTATGAACGCGGATTTTCTCGTTAAAAGCGGAAATAGGATTATCCGCTTTTCATTTTGAGCATTTCACTACGCATTTTTCATAAGTAAATATATAATAGGATGTACATTAAGATTGAGAGGTATATTCTATGATCAAGTTAAGTGTATTAGACCAATCACCTATTTCAGATGGTAGCACAGCAGCCCAAGCTTTTTCACATACAGTTACGCTTGCACAAGAAGTTGAAAAACTCGGATTCACACGTTTTTGGGTATCCGAACATCATAATTCCGTAAGCTTAGCTGGTTCAAGTCCAGAAATACTTATTTCTCATATTGCAGCAAAAACGGACCGTATTAGAGTCGGTTCAGGTGGTGTTATGTTACCACATTATAGCCCATATAAAGTTGCTGAGAATTTCCGTGTTCTAGAAGCACTGTATCCGAACCGCATCGATCTCGGTGTTGGTAGAGCTCCTGGTGGTATGCCAATAGCAACTCGCGCACTTCAAGAAGGGAAAATGGTCTCACTTGATCAATATCCAGAACAAATTGCAGACGTTGCAATGTACTTACATGATCAAATACCAGAAAACCATCACTATGCAAACTTAAAAGCTACTCCAGTTATCCCAACATCTCCTGAAATGTGGATGCTCGGTTCTAGCGGAGAGAGCGCTAAAATTGCTGCAAACAACGGAGCTTCTTTCGCATTTGCACAATTTATTAATGGCTTCGGAGGCCCTGAAGTTATGAGGGCTTACCAAGAACAATATCAGCCTTCATTTTTAGGAGATAAGCCTAATTCAATCGTTGCCATCTTTGTTATATGCGGAGAAACAAATGAAGAAGCGGAAAAAATTGCTTCTAGTTTAGATTTATCAATCTTATTATTAGAGCAAGGAAAACGAACTACTGGTACACCTTCTATTGAAACTGCTCAAAATTATTCATACAGTGCTTATGATTTATTCCGTATAAAAGAAAATCGTCAACGTATGATTGTTGGTGATCCGTCTTCTGTAAAAGAAAAAATAATAAACTTAAGCAAAGCATACAATACTGACGAATTTATGATTGTCACGATTACCCATCAATTTGAACATAAATTAAAGTCTTATCGCTTACTAGCAAATGCTTTTAATTTATAACTCTAAAAAGAGATGCATCACATATGATGCATCTCTTTTTCTTACTACTTATTGTTTTTATTTCCTATATATTCAATAGCTTCTTTTAATAGCTCATCAAAGTTAATAGGATAATCATGATCTAAGTTAGGCACAACTTTATACTTATGTTCTATATTCTTATCTCTTAATAATCGTACAAATTGCTGCGTGGATTCGAAACAATCTTCATCTTGATCCCCGCATACTATATATCCTTTTATATGTTTATCCTGCAGCACTCTTAGCAACTCATCCCATTCTTCAATCTCAGGAAGCCATGGTGCCATAAAAATAAAACCATCTACATCTATATCTTTTTGTAAAATCGTATATAAAGCTACTCTTGCCCCTGCAGAAAAACCACCAATTATCACATTTTCTACTGTATGATTTTCTATAAACTTATTGTAATGCTCTTTTAATTCCCCTTTCCCTCTCTCTAAATCATCCCAAACAAATCCATCTGAAAACTGAATTTGTGAAGACTGTAGTAAAGCTAACGTGTAATCTTGTGTCAAAACTGATTTCCAATATGGCTCTATTATTTGAATATTTTCTTGGTCACCATGTATTGTAAGTAGTAGATTCCCCTCTTTCTTGCTATATATATATTTCACATCTGGTCTTTCCTTTTTATGTGCTAATTCTTCTCTTTCTTTACATAATTGCACCATTGTATGAAATTCTTTAAATTTATGTAGTGATTTTAAATCTTCGTCGGAAATCAAATATTCATTTCCATACCAGAATCCCTTTTCTATAATGGCCTCCCTCATTAAATGTAATGCTTCTTTTTCAAGTCCTGATGCACTTGCGAGCGCATACTTAAAATTATATATTTGCGCCTCATTCCCTATTACACCTATAGCGTTTTCCATTATATAATTGTACGCTTCAAAACTTCCTTTATTTGCATAACAACGTAACGTTTCATTTAATAATTGAATGTAAGTCATACTATTTTTCATGTACCAATTCCCCCGAAACTTTTTATAATATTTATTTTGCGAATCTTTATACCACTTTGTGAAGATTTTATATAACTCGCCCTAGCAATATCTTATTCTCCGAATGATACTTAATAGTTATCCTTCTCTGTCCAATACATTTAATATAAATATCAATAAACTGAAAAGTCAATATTTTAACAAACAAAAAAAAGACAACAATATATGTATTGTTGTTTTCATTACGTCTACCCGCTCTTTTGTTTTTTTCTATCTGGTTTACTTGAAACTAAATAATGTTTTTCTGAAATATATAAGTCTCTTTTTAAGCTACGATTTAAGTAAGGTCCTAGTTTCATTCCGCATATGAGGCGATCTTCGCTACCTTCAACAATTGGGAACATTTCTTTTTCTGTTACGTATTGATCTACTGCCTTTTGTACGACATCAATTTCTTTCACTAGGTTTAAATTTTCTGCTGTATGTTCAAATACCTCAAGCGTTTCCTTCGTTATGAGAAAATCATTTGTTGGAAATGCAGGTAAATACGGTTTTAACAAATCATAATTTACTGTATAATCTTCATTTACTAATACTGTATAAACGATATTAGCATTCGTTTCTAAAAACTGAGCCATCGCTTGTTCTAATTCATCTTTCGTAATTTCCCGCTCTTCTTTTCCAGTTCTGAAAAAGCGAAACATCGCATCGCCTCCTTTTTACTATATTATAGCATAAAAGAAAACTGAAAAATCATAAAAAAACCCATTGAAATAATTTTTCAATGGGTTTCTTTATATTTTTTATCGTTATTTTAAGAATGCACTTAGCATCCATACATGTTGTTCTAATGTTGTATGAATTGCTAACAGCATGTCAGCTGATGTTTCATCGCCAGCTTCGCCCGCAACTTCCATACCTTCTTTTAATTCTTGAATAAGTGCAGAATAATCATTCACTAATGTTTGCACCATTTCTTCTGCAGATTCTTTGCTTGTCCCTTCGCTGACACTAGATGTTGCGAGATATTCTTTCATTGTCGCTAATGGTTTACCTTCTAAAGCTAAAATACGTTCTGCTAACTCATCAATATACGTTCCAGCTTCATTATAAAACTCTTCAAATTTCTCATGTAATGTAAAGAAGTGTGGCCCTGTCACATACCAGTGATAATTATGTAATTTCACATATAACACATTCCAGTTTGCTACCTGCTTGTTTAATACTTCAACAACATTTGTTTTCGTACTCATACAATCCACTCCTCTTATCATTTTGTAATGTTTATCTTTTAATAACCTAATTACATTTTACCATACATTCCCTTTCCTTTCGAACAATCGGCTTATATGTAACAAAGTTTTAACACCTTTAATACTTCCCTAATATCATTTAATTCATGTATTTTTTCAAACACTTCATACGTCTAATTGTCCAAGCTCATACATATGCATAATAGTACATCAAGCTCATCATAGTAGAAAGAGGGATAACATGGACAATCAACAATGGCAAGTAGCAAAGAAAGTAGCTGCTACTTATATCGGAACTGTCGTTGGAGCTGGATTTGCTACTGGACGAGAAATTGTTGAATTTTTCACAGTGAATGGATTATACGGGACAATTGGCATATGTGTAAGTGGATTTTTTTTTATTTGGCTCGGCACAAAGATGATGTTACTTTCATCACAAATCGGGGCATTTTCAGCGCAAGAATTTAACAAATATTTATTTGGGGATGTATTTGGGAATGTTGTAAACACATTATTATTACTCGTTTTATTCGGTGTAACGAGCGTTATGTTATCAGGGGCTGGTGCAGTATTTGAAGAGCAACTTCGCTTACCAAGACAACTCGGTATTCTCATTACAGTTATCGCTTGTCTCATTATAAGTAGCCGCGGATTACAAGGTGTTTTTGAAGTAAATACACTTGTCGTACCTATTATGATGATTTTTATTATCGGACTTGCTATTACAACCTTTTTTCACGGTACACCTTCCATTAATAACACTATTCCTGCAGAGAGCTGGAATATGAAATGGATTACTAGCCCTATTACATATGTCGCCTTAAATCTTTCTCTCGCCCAAAGTGTTCTCGTCCCATTAGCCAGTGAAGTAAAGGATCGAAAAGCCATTTTTTGGGGTGGGATTTTAGGTGGTGCTGGACTTTCTTTAATTTTATTATGCAGCCATTTAGCAATCTTATCAGTCGATCAATTTTATCAATATAACATCCCAATGGCTGAAGTCATAAGAAGATTTAATGCAACTTTTCATTTCTTCTTCGTTCTCATTATTTTCGGTGAAGTTTTCACAACTTTAGTTGGTAATGTGTTCGGAATGACAAAACAGATGCAATCTATTACTGGGTGGAAAAATCACAATATTATTTTCTTCATTTTACTAATTAGTTATTGCTTTAGTTACATCGGTTACAGTGACTTACTTCATATTCTATATCCTATCATCGGATGGGTAAGTATTGTTATACTTCCAATCATTGCGTTTAAACAACTTCAAAAAACATAAAAAAGCATCCATGTTATTGGATGCTTTTTTATGTTCATTCACAATCATCACATACTTCCCAGTACGGTCCCATTTCTAATGCTAAATACGGCTTTAACTGCAACCGGATCATTCGACTAGGCATGCGCTCTAAAACAAATTGAATACCTTCTTCATCTTCGTCTAATTCAACTTTTGAAATCACAATTCTTTGTATAGTCGTAATGGGAATTCCATCTTTATATAAAGTGATTTTCACCTCATCGTATTCATTAAAATACAATTCGACACTCATTTGATTTTTCAGTATTTCATCAACAATTTTATATGTATCATTTTGTTCTTGGATTATATATTTCCATCCGCCTCTATCTTCTTTCGGAGCTGTTTGAAATAATGTCTCCAAATCCTCGTATAGCATAAGATAACCCCTCTCTTACTAAAAAACGATGAGTATTTTATATACCCTTTATCTCTATCACTATCCATAGCTATTGTACCATATATCACCGTTCTTACCGTATTCATTTGCTTCATAGATACTTATAAAATAACTAATTCTATCTCCATTATTATGTTATATTACCTCATTACTCCATACACTCTTACAAGTTTAAATAGCGTCAGGATTTAATCCATGCAAATATTGTCTACTCTCCGCTTTTATTAGCTCACAGCATTCATACTTTTATATATAGTAAGACTACCACAAATAAAAAAGGAGAGTGACTTATACCACTCCCCTTAAAAGAAATTCCCTATAGCTGCTAAAACTAATACGATTATTAAAATTGCAAATAATAATGAGACAATGAAACTAAAAATAGGTAACGCTTTCTTTTCATTCTTCTTAAATAGTAACTTTAAACTAAGAAAAATATTTACTGGTACAAGTATAAAATAAAAATATTTAACAATTTGTACCGAGCTATTCGAAAGTGTTTTTAATATAAACACTTCAATTAGAAAAACAATAAAAAATGAAATACTTAGCCAAAATGAGACGTAACTAAGCCAAGAATGTCTTTTTGTCCCCCAATACACTCCCATAATACTCTCCTTTTATTTGTATTCTATACGTTAATAATTATACACAAAGCTAACAAATACCTCTATTTTTCGACAAACATTATGCAAAATGCCATTTTAAACGTCATAAAGGAAGTCTACATCCCTATTTGATTTTACACAATAAAACAGACTACCCTCTAGTGGCATAATGCTACTAGGGATAGTCTGTTCTCTATTAAACTTTAAATCTGTCAATTAGTCCTTGTAACTCTTCAGCCATTTGAGATAACGTGCCCGCTGCGGATCCAATTTCCTCCATCGAAGCTAGCTGTTCTTCAGCTGAAGCCGCAACATTTTGTGTGCTTGTTGCATTATTTTGCGCTGTCATTGCAATTTGTCCTACCGAAATAGATACTTCATTTGCCCCTTTTGACATTCCATTAGCCGTTTCAACCATCTTCTTAATTTGATTAGCTATTTCATTTGTAGATTGTAAAATTTCAGCAAAGTTTTGCTTCGTTTCATTTGCGATAACAAGTCCAGATTGAACTTCCTCATTTACATGATTCATAGATTTGACTGTCTTACCCATATCATCTTGTATTTCACATATTAATTTACTAATTTCACTAGAAGATACGCTAGACTGCTCTGCCAATTTACGCACTTCATCTGCAACAATTGCGAAACCTCTTCCATGCTCACCGGCTCTTGCGGCTTCAATCGCCGCATTTAGAGCTAGAAGGTTTGTTTGATCTGCAATATTTTGAATTACTTCTAAAATATCACCAATTTGTTTTGATTTATTATTTAGTAATTGTATAACTGCATCTGATTGTGACACAGATTCTGCAATAGACTGCATCTGGTTTACTGTTCTTCCTACTAGTTTCCCACCATCTTCTGCTTTTTCACGAGTATGTGCAGAAGCCGTATTAATAGATGATGAACTATTTGCTACATGTTGAATTCCTTCCGTTACATCAAACAGTAACATAGCGCCATTTTCTACGCTTGTTGTTTGCGTCGTTGCCCCACTTGATATTTCATCCATTGCGATTGTGATTTGCTCAGTCGCTTCACTTGCTTGCCTTACACTTGCAGTTAGCTCTTCTGATGCCGCTGCAACATGCCCAGCTGAATCGTTAATTCTTCCGATTAACGTCCGTAACGAATTCGTCATCTCATTAAATCCTTTAGCAAGTTGGCCGATTTCATCATTAGAATGAATTTCAATTGTTTGCGTTAAATCCCCCTCACTTATTTCTTTAGAGGTAACAACTAATCTCTTTAAAGGCTTCGTAATTGAAAGTGTTACAAAATAAATAAGTGCTCCACCTATTACTAATGAGATAAGCATAACAATTAACATATTATAAAATACAGGTTGAGCAGCTTCAATTACTTCACTTGAGTACATAGTCCCACCAATTTTCCAACCTGTTTTTACATTTGTAGCAAATACCATATTCTTTTCACTACCGCCATAAGAATATGAAAAAGCACCGTGATTATCTTCATAAATTTTCTTTGCCCAAGAATCAGCCGCTTTTTCCCCTGATTTTTCTTGTGGATGAGCAATTATTTTTTGCTTTCCATCTAAAATGAAGGCATATCCTTTTTTACCAATATTAATTAACTTTGATGTTTTTAATAAATTATCTAAACTTAAATCTAGCGCAACAACCCCATTTTTATCTTCTGTTTGTTTTGCGATTGTTACGACAATATGTCCATTTCCTTTTGCCTTATATGGCTCAGTAACAACAATACCACCTTGTTTTGCAACCGCATCTTTATACCAAGAACGCTCTGTTGGATCATAGTCTGTTGCCATTTGTATATTTGGTTCTTGTACAAATTTTTTATCATTTCCGGCAACATATACTTGTTCAACATCTTTATTTAAATTTATATATTGAGATAACATTTTTCTTAATTCATCCTGATTATCTCCTTGATACATATTCCCCTGAATCACCCGTGCAAAATTATTCACATCATTAAATTTTGCATCAATCATTTGATTGATTAAATTATCAAGTATTTTTATATTGTCGTTGGCACTGCTCTTAATTTGCGATTCAAAATTATTTTTGGCTGTTTGATAAGACATGCCTCCGATAATAGACACAGCCGCAATTAAAATTACAAAGAATGAAATTAATAGCTTTTTTGCTACTTTCATATCACGAAACAAATTTAATAGTTTATCCATTATGAACCTCCTAATTTTCAAATTTAAAAGTTAAATTGAGTTAATTATGAATATTTCCCAATCCCTAATTATTATTTTCATAACCTATTATGATGAATACTTTGTAAAGTTTAAACAATTAGGTTCCTTTTGTCTATATATATGAATAATATTATTATAAAATTTACAAATAGAAAAAACCAAAGGGGCACCCTTTGGTTTTTACATTTTTTTATGTTGTTTAGAAAGCTTTTTCCACTTATCACGCTCTGCTCTGGCAAGGATTACATCTTGTTTTCTCATAAAATACGCCAGTTCTCTTTGTAATTTTTTATAGCTTTTCAAACGATCTATCGTAATAAGTCCGTTATCAATTGCACTATGCACCGCGCATCCTGGTTCATTCTCATGCTTACAATCACGAAAACGGCATGTTGTCGCAAGTTTTTCAATATCAGAGAATGTTGTTTGAATCGCTTCGCTTCCTTCCCAAAGTTGCAATTCTCTCATACCGGGAGTATCAATTACGAGAGCGCCACTTGGCAATTGAAATAACTCTCGATGCGTTGTCGTATGCCTCCCCCTACTATCCTCTTCACGTATATCTCCCGTTTTTGCTACCTCAATTCCTATTAGTGCATTTAACAAAGTTGACTTTCCTACCCCTGATGACCCAACTAAAGCAATTGTTTTCCCTGAAGAAACGAATTGTTTCAACGAATCAATACCTGTATGCTCTAAACTATCAACAACGAAAATAGGAACACCAATTGCTATAGCTTCCGTTTCTACAATTTTCTGTTCCACATCATTACATATACTACTCTTTGTTAAAACAATAACTGGCATAGCACCGCTTTCATACGCTAATAATAAATAACGTTCCATCCTTCTAACATTAAAATCATGATTAAGTGCATTCACTAAAAATAAATAATCTACATTTGCTGCTATTACTTGTTCTTCCGTTCGAGTACCAGCCTCTTGTCTAGAAAAAGAGCTTCTTCTCGGAAAAATACGATGAATGATAGCTTTCTTTTCATTCTCTATTTTCTTTATATACACCCAATCACCAACAGCTGGATAATCTCCCTTCGTTACTGCTTCATGCCGAAACTTTCCAGACAGTTCTGCCATATATTCACCATCATTACAAATAATTCGATATATATGCTTATGCTCAAGTAAAATACGCCCTACTTCAAAGTTCTCTACAGCTTGTTCCTCAAAAAAAGAATCCCAGCCATACGATTCTAAAATATTTTGATTCAAATTGATATCCTCCCTAGTTTAAGCTAAGTGGAAGGATAGTGCGCTCACTTATATCGTTTCGCCCTTTCCATCCACCTTTGTATTTGGTTTATTATTCATATAAGTTATTTTCGCCATAATACATCACCCCGTTCTTATTTTAATTACTCTCATTATATGGAATTCTCCTATAAAAAGCTACATCATTTAACGTAATTTTCAAATAACTTGTTTTTGAGCATTCTAATTTGTCCTCGGTGACTAATTTCATCTTCTAGCACATGAAACCAAAGATAGTGCTGGTTATATACTACACCGTTAGGCCACTTTCTTTCTGACATGAGCCACTCATTACCTTGTTCACTTAAATACTTCAGAGATTCTTCTCGAACACTTTGTAGAAGTTGTACATAATACTGTATTTCATGACCACAGATTGCTCTACCCGCTTCCCCTAAATACAGTGCATCTTCCCATATTTCTAATTCTTCTTTTGTAAAGTCACTATCTTGAAATGAAATAAGCTGATGAACTTTTTCAATAGCTGCTATATGCTTTAATAAGGCGCCAATTGAATTTCCGCTGCTTTGCATAATTAAATCTAATTGCTCAACTGATAAATTTTTTACTTCGCCTAATGTTACAGCTCTCGTATGCTCAAGCATGCTTACTAATTCCCCTATTTTTTTTGTATAACCATCTACACTTCTTATTCGATAATCTATATTCATATGACGCACCCCTTTCTGCATTCATATTATTGTAAAAATGATTCATATAATAGACTGAAATCTATCGAAATTTTCTGTTATAATTAATTTGAATACAAAATATACCCAAACAAACTTTCTCAATATGCTTATATGAAATATTAAAAGGAATCAATATAAAATAATCGAATCTTATTCACTAAAAGGAGTGGATTCGATGGAAATGTATCAATGGCTAACCGCTGTTCTCGTTGGTGGCATTACCGGCTTCGTTTCCCATCTAATCAATAACCAAGGTAAGTTATTGCTTCCACGCCGTTTGAAAACATTTTTTCATTTTGGATTTTTAACTGATATTTTTACTGGTAGCCTAGCCGCACTTCTTGGGCTCGTTTTATTCGATGTCACCGCAATAAAAGAAATTATAAAAGTATCCATTGTAACTGCTATTTCCGGTCAAACTTTTTTACTACATCAAGCTCTTGGTGGCGAACAGGCTAAAAATACGCAAATTGGGAAAGCTGATGAGAAGATTCAAGAAATTGACAAATTATTGCGACGTTAGTGTATACTTTCTTTTAAAATTATTGTTATAATGAGAAATAAATATTTTCTATTGCGTCGTTTGTCAGGAGAAAGGGTGTTTCGTATGACAAAAAAGAAAATAGAAGATTTCTTAACAAACTCCGAAAAAGAGGAACTGCTAGAAAACTATAAATGTTTACGAGAAGCCCGCACAAAAAGCGAAGCTAACTATTTTGGCGAAGCAGTAAACCATCTATTAAATAAAGCAAAACAACGAATTATTAAAGATGCAGGTATACATGATGAAAATGCTGCAACTGTTCAATCAAAGAGAAAAGCACTGTTTTAGCTACATTAGCTAAAACAGTGCTTTTTATTACAACATTTTTCACATTACTTTCACATCTATTTCACAATTATAAGTACTCCTATATGTTAAACTAGGTATATCCTTTTCCGAGGAGCTATATGCCGATATATAAACCCCTATCTATATAGGGGTTTTTTATTTTCCCATAATTTTATTACAAATCCTTTTCAATCATACAGCTCAACGACGAATTATTAAAAATACAGCAACTATGCAATCAAAAAGCACCTTTTTAACTTATCCTAAAAAATTGTTTTTTGATTTACTAAAACTTTATGATGCAATTCCTTTTTCATTATCTTTACTAATGTGTTCACCTTTTCTAAGCAGAAATAAAGCTACAACATATAATAACGCTGTAAAGCTACCTACTAGTATAAAATTGTGAGATGTTGCAAATAACATTCCTGCTATTACCGCACCAATCATTTGGCCAATGTACATCGAGGCGTTAGCAAGGGCAGCACCTGTTCCCCGTGCTATAGTAGACATGTTTTGTAAATGTCCCATCATTAATACAAACAAAATTCCTGTCACAAAAAATAAAACAAAGAAAAAGAATTCAACAAAAATAAGATTCTTTAAATAGGGAAGTATTACATATAACACTGCCGTAAATACAATTCCACCATAGAAAGAAAGATTGTATCCAATTTTATTTACAAGTCTAGGGCCAAAAATATTACCAGCTAAATTTCCTAATCCTAGTACAAGCATAGCCGTACCTACTTCATGAACCTGTAAGCCAAATTGAATGGAAAGCCATACACCAAAAAATGAAAATGCAGCAAAATTTCCGGTTTGAAAAACAAAGTATGCAAAATAAGAAAGTGAAACCTTTGAATCTGTAAGTAATTGTTTATAACGCTGTAAAATCACTTTTTTATTTCCATCTATATGAACCGACTGTATTTCTGGTAATACAACATAAATAAGAATAACAAGTAGTGCTGATAATATACCAATGAAATAGAATGGGATTGTATAATGTATCGTTGCTAAATAAGCTCCCAGTGGCAGCCCTAAAATTTGAGAGATTGATAACCCTGCTGTTGCAACCCCAATTGCTTTCACAATTTGCTTTTTCTCTATAAGGAGCGGAATGGATGCCCACACTTGTGGAGATACAAAAGCTGCACTTACACCTGCTAAAAATCTAAATGTTAGCATCCATAAAAAACTCGGTGCAATTCCACACAAAAACGTACTTATTGCAAAAAAACTCATACCTAGTACCATCACTTTTTTTCTGTTTAATCCATCTGATATAGGACCAGCAATAAGCGCAAATCCAGCATACCCTAAAGCATACGAACTCACCATCCATCCTGACAACTCGGTTGAAACATGATACACCTGTTGTAATGTCGGCAACAGTGGTGAAATTAAGAAAGTGTCTGTACCGATCATAAACATTATCGTGAAAAATACAGCTAGTACTCTATTCATTTAGACCTTCTCCTTATATAAACAGAGGGTACTATCCCTCTGTTTCACTAATCTTCTAAAATAGATTGGATTTCTTTCATGACTCTTTCATTCAATGAAACGTCTACCGCTTTCACACTTTCTCTTATTTGCTCTGCCCGCTTTCCACCAGGTATAACTGTATCAATTCCTTCTTTATTTAATAACCATGCTAGCGCTAAATGAGACACTTCAATATCATTTTCTTTAGCTAGCCCTTTTAACTTTTCCACTTTCTTAAAATTACTCTTATATGTATTTTCTTCAAATAGATTTACATTTTGGCGCCAATCGACTTCGTTCAATTTAAAATCTTCTGTATATTTCCCACCTAATATTCCAAAAGCAAGAGGCCCATATGGAATAAATGAAATACCCGCTTCTATACAATACGGCAACAGTTCTTCCTCTGCCGTACGTTCTAACACATTGTACGGAGATTGTACAACATCTATATGACCATGTTGGTTCGCTTCTTTTAATTGTTCTATGTTTACGTTCGATATTCCAATTGAACGAATTTTCCCTTCTTCTTTTAAACGAGTAAGCTCTCCGATTGAATCTATGTAACTTGTTTCAGGATTTGTAAAATGTAAATAATATAAATCAATATAATCAGTCTGTAATCTTCTTAAGCTATTCTCCACAGCATTTCTTAAATAACTTGGTTCATTGTTAATATAAGTTTCTCCATTTAACAACGGTTGAATTCCACCTTTTGTAGCAAGTATAAACTCATGACGTTTTCCCTTTAATACTTCTCCTACTAATTCCTCTGATCTACCAAAACCATATGAATCTGCTGTATCAAAAAATGTAATCCCTTGCTGAATAGCTTCTTCTACTAATTGCTTTCCCTCTTCTTCATTCACATCAGCATATAAATTATGTCCCCCTACTGCATTTGTACCTAAACCCAACTTTGAAATATTTAGTCCTGCCTTTTGCAATTTTGTATACTTCATTTTTTCTCCCCCTATATTTCTATTGTTCGAATATATTCGAACAATAGAAATATATCACTTTATATGTTATAGTGCAAATATCTTAACTTATACAAGTAGGTGAAATATGCGTACACTCTATCATCCAAATCGAGAAGAAATTCAATTTTCTTCTGTCTTATATGCACTTAGCGATCAAATTCGTTTACAAATTGTAAATATGTTACTAGAGAAAAGTGAACAATCTTGTGGTGCTTTAAACATCCCTATTGCGAAATCAACTTTATCTCACCATTTCAAAGTTTTACGTGAGTCAGGTGTTATGTACACGCGCCTTGAAGGAACACAACGTTTCATTTCAATTCGTGAAGAAGATTTAAATGCTAGATTCCCAGGTTTGTTACAAGTTGTATTACATGCGACAAAGCCATATTAAAAAACATCTCATATTCATATGAGATGTTTTTTAATATGGCTATTCTTTTAATAAATCTATTAATCCATTCCCTTCAGATGTACGTTCGTACCCTAAAGGTACAGTTCTTTTAATAAGTTGTGCATATACTTCCGGCTCTGATAACTTTCGACCGTATTCTTTCTCACACTGTTTAATGAGCAAGGCGAGCGCCCCAGCAATATGCGGCGTCGCCATGGAAGTTCCACTTAACACAGCATATTTCCCATCTGGATACGTAGATAATATTTCATCACCTGGCGCTACTAGATCAATTTCTTGATTTGAATTACTAAAACATGCAATCTTCCGCTCTAAATTAACAGCACCAACTTCAATTACCTCAGAGTAAGCACCTGGGAAATCTAATTCCTCTGTTTCATCATCGCAATCTCCATTATTTCCAGCAGCACATACAACGAGAACATCCTGCTTTACCGCATTTTGAATTGCTTCATGTAATTCTGGAACATCTTGCGGACCACCAAGTGACATTGAAATAATTCTCACTTTCTCTTGATTCGGCCCTCTCCAATTTACAGCATAATGAATTGCCTCAATAATTTGCTCATAACTTCCAGAACCATCTCCCGCTAAAACTTTTAATACTAACATTTTAGCAAGTGGTGCAACTCCTAATACACCGACACCATTTTCAGTCGCGGCAATCGTCCCCGCTACATGAGTACCATGTCCGTTATTATCAAGATACACATTTGGATCAGCTTCATAATCTTTTGTGAAATTTCTTCCGTCGATAATACGATCTTTTAAATCTATATGATTAGTATCACACCCTGTATCTAATACGGCAACGACTACATCTTGCCCCTTCACACTCTTTTCCCATACTTGCGGAGCGTGAATCATTTGTACACCTGGTGGAATTTCATTTACTTGTTCTACCACCTTATTTACGGTAAACGGAATCAATTGTATACCTTTTTGTTTATTCACTGTACTACTCATCGTAATCCCTCCTGAAAATGTATTATTTTCATTTCAGACCACTTTTGAATAAGTGTAAATGTAACATTCGTTTTATTCTTTTTGTTTTCCTTCTTTTCAAATATTTCTCAACATCATTTACTAACTCTATACTACTTTTTTATTTTCCCTATGATTTGTAGGAAGTAACACCCCATGTCGTTCAACTACTAACCAAAATAAGAGAACCAATTAATGGTCCTCTTACAGTCTTTTAAAAGAATGATATGTAATTTGAAAAATAATATAAATTAAGACTAAACCTCACTCTTGTTTAAAAACTTTTCTATCTCTTTTACTAAATATTCCGCTCCCTCTATCCCAACAGTAATATTTCCATTTGCTAATGATATGTTCTGTTCTGAAACATCACCTGTGATTTGGCAAGCATTGTAAGGTTGATATTTTTGTAAAATGATTTTATCTGCTTCTACAAAAATTTCAAGCGGTGATTTGATTTGTATTCCCAATACATCGCGTAATTCTTTAGGGATAACAATTCGTCCTAATTCGTCTACTTTTCGAATAACTCCTGTTGCTTTCATATTTCTCCCCCCCTTACTCTATATTAATTTTTTCACCTCGCTTTTTCCATTTTATCACTTTTTGGCAATACTTGCCTCTTTTTAGAAAATTTTGTACTCGAGTTAAAAAAACACATTTAATGCATATGTAATCTCTCTTTCAATTGTTTTACATAACGGGATCTTATAAGTAAGAAGTATACAATTTGAATACCTATGAAAATACTTAATACAACTGTATTTTCTTTAAACAATGAGTACTCAAACATTTGCCCTAACGCAGTTAAGGCTACTGCCCCATGTAATGTTGCAACACCAATTGGAACGAAGAATAAAAGCGCCAATCGAATTGTAACTACCTTCGATAATTCCCCACTCGTCAATCCAACTTTTCGAATCATTTCGAACAAGCGAACATCATCCTCCAAATCGGAGAATAAACGGAAGTAAAGGAAACTTCCTGCGCAAACGAAAAATACTATACCAATAAAGAAACCTACAAATAAAATCGGTCCTGCAATTTGTAAACTTTGGTTTTGTTCGTACTCTTCCGCACTAAACGTTGACTGTTCTTGATACGGTTTAATTTGATGAGTAAGCTCTTTACCAATTTCAATCTCATCTTTCGTTCTTTCAGTTTTATACATATAATCTTTTGTCTCTATAAATCCATCTTGTAATGAATCATATTGATTATTAGAGATTACATAAACATTTCCTCTTAATATTTTCCCCAATGAAGATGAAGTAACTTTTTTCACCTTTAAACTTTCATTCATATTGAGTAAAGTAATTTCTTTTCTTTCTTTCATCGCTGGCCCTGGTATATCACCTGACAAAAATACAATCTCTTTATTGGCTACAGTATTAAATGGTTCTCCTGTTAACTTTGCATATTCCTTATAATCTGATTCTTTTATAAAAGTGGCGCTTCTTAACGACTGTTCCTCCGTTTTCTTTGTCGAAATATTAGTTTTTGAAGTTGCTATATTATGTTTCTTTAATCCTTTGTCAATCATTTGTATATGTTGTGATTCGTTACTATTCCCTTGCTTAGAATGGTAATGAAACGCAATTGGTCTCTCCATTATCCCTTTCGTCATGGATGCGAAGCCGACTAATGTCCCTATTGCGGAAAATGCTACAGTAGAAATAATGGTTACAATAAAGAACATTCTTGCGTTATCTCTCATGCGATACGCTAAATCTGATAACGTAATAATATTAGTCTGTGTCCAATAAAAACGTTTACTTTTTTTACATAATCGAATAATAAAGACACTCAGCTGCTTGTACAACAAATACGTCCCAATAATAACTACCGTTGTAACAGGAATCATCATAATAAATACCATTGCGCCATGCGATAGAAGAGCTCCTACATAGCCAGCACTAAGCAATACTACTGCTAATATTGAAGAAATGATTGATGCTTTCGGTTCCGGTTTTGCCTCTGCTGACCCTCTAAACAACTTCATAATTTTATTTTTACGAATCATTCCTGCACTAAACAATGATATGATCATAAATAATATGAAAAACATAATACTTGTTACAACAATTGCTTTCATCGGTATGTAATAGGATAAGGATATATCTAGTTTTAATATCATCGGGGCGACAAATAGTAATACCCCTGAAAATAACATACCTGAAAGAATACCAAAAATAATTGCCCCTATTCCAATCATAATATTTTCAAAAAAGATAAGACGCTTTAATTGATATTTCGTCATACCTAGCATCATTAAAATTCCTAGCTCACGCTTTCTCGTTTTTAAAAACATTCCCATTGAATACAAAATAAAGAAGAATGTAAATAAGTAAATAATAGACTGTGCAAAAGACATACTTACGAATACGTACTGACCCAATTCTCCTGCACTTAATGCCGGATGAAACGCAAAAAATGAATACACAAAAAAGGCCATAATAGCAAATGCACTACTCAAAAAATAGGCTGAGTATGTCCGTCTATTTCGCGTTACATTCCGATATGCGAGTTCTCTAATGTTCATATTACTTCTCCGCCCTTCTTTCTACTAACTATGTTTTTATATTAGTAAAGTACGGAAATACCTTCCATCGATTCAAATGACAAAAACCTTACAGTTTTGAAAGGTTTAAAAAAATTGCTTATACGTAGTACTTTATTTATAATGACTACATTCGTATTCATACACACATCCTATTGTATATTCGTTAGTTTTGCGAAATAATAAAGGATAGAAGTATGTACCATTATACATATAAACTTATTTACCGCTTTAATATGAATAGGAGGAAAACATAATGACATTACAAGAACAGATTATGAAAGCATTACATGTTCAGCCTGTAATTGATCCAAAAGTTGAAATTCGTAAACGAGTTGATTTCTTAAAAGATTATGTAAAAAAAACAGGTGCAAAAGGATTTGTACTTGGTATTAGCGGCGGCCAAGACTCTACATTAGCAGGACGCTTAGCACAACTTGCAGTTGAAGAAATTCGTAACGAAGGTGGTAATGTAACGTTTATCGCCGTACGTCTTCCTTATAAAGTACAAAAAGATGAAGATGATGCACAATTAGCATTACAATTCATTCAAGCAGATCAATCTGTTGCATTTGATATTGCTTCAACTGTTGATGCTTTTTCAAATCAATATGAAAACTTATTGGGTGAATCATTAACAGATTTCAATAAAGGTAACGTGAAAGCACGTATCCGTATGGTTACTCAATATGCAACTGGTGGACAAAAAGGGCTTCTTGTTATCGGAACAGATCACGCTGCAGAAGCTGTAACAGGGTTCTTTACAAAATTCGGAGATGGTGGTGCAGATTTATTACCATTAACGGGATTAACGAAGCGCCAAGGACGTGCATTATTACAAGAGTTAGGTGCAGACGAGCGACTTTACTTAAAAATGCCAACAGCTGATTTATTAGATGAAAAACCAGGTCAAGCTGACGAAACAGAGTTAGGTATTACTTATGATCAATTAGATGATTATTTAGAAGGTAAAGCAGTTCCAGCTGACGTTGCAGAGAAAATTGAAAAACGTTACACAGTGAGTGAGCATAAAAGACAAGTACCAGCGTCAATGTTTGATGATTGGTGGAAATAAAACATAAAAAAGAAGCTAATCTCATTTAGCTTCTTTTTTATATGTTAACGATATACCCCTACTCTTTTCTCCAATAAATCTTGCAGGCAATCTTCATGCTGTTTACAAAATAACGGTGGCATGTCGTCTAACGGGAAAAACTTCAAATCCAACGTTTCATCACCATCTACTTTTTTGTCGCCCCCAACTATTGAGCATGAAAAACACATCACAATTGACTGTGCCTTGTCTCCATTTGGATATGATTGAAAATATTTTGTATACACTCCAATAAGCTCATTTATTTCTACATCATACCCGGTTTCTTCTTTTATTTCTCGGATTGCAGTTTCCGCAGCCGATTCCCCTATCTCCATTGCGCCACCTGGAAAGCCCCAAGCGTTAAAGTCTCCTCTTTTTTGCAGTAATACTTCTCCTTCTTTATTAAATACACAACCACCGGCAAAGTTTAAGAAAACATAATCATGTCCTACTTTTTCACGTAATTCTTTTATATAATTCGCCATTCTCTTTCCCCTTTTCATACTTCTTCTATCGCTATTTCTTATCTTTTTCAAGCAATTCAATAATTCGATCTAGCTTCTGGTTCATATTAATCACATGGTGTTTCTTTGCAACGCTGCTTTGTAATACTCTTCTAATAAACAAAGTAAATGATATGAAAAACAAAACGATAAGTCCGATTACTAAACAAGTATATATCAATGTGAAAATATTACTTTCGAACAAGTTCATTCAGCATTCACATCCTCTCCTTTTTATTTTATCACATAATTCCCAATATTTTAAAGTGATCAACAAATATAAAAAGAGCATCTTTTACAGATGCTCTTTCTCATTGCTTAATACGTAAATGTAATTGTCGCCAATGAATAACCAGCCAATGCACTATAAGGTGCTACTTGATAAGACACACGCTTTGCACCTTTTGGCCAATTTATTTCATTTAATACTTTCTTTATATCTTGCATCGTTCCATCCATGGACTGCTTATATCGTACTTCTACTTTTTCTGGTTTGGCTGCAAACTGTTGCTGCAACTTTTGCTTAAATTCATTATAATTTTCTGCTCCGTATTCTGCAGATAAGTATTGTAAATTTGTTTCTTTTAACATCTGCTCATATACAACAGTTTTTGAGCTACCAGCTTTTATTTTATTTGTTAATTCACCAAAATAACTTGTAGTTGCCGCTGGATATTTGCTACGATCCCATTCATGATCTTTACTTAACTGTTCGTCAGACATATTAAAATATGAGTAAGTTACACGCCCTGCTTTATCTGGTACTGGATCATCAAATGTAGTATCTAGGTGATACCATTTGTTTTCAATGTTCACTAAATTCCACGCGTGAGCTTGTCCATTTCCTGTGCCTGTTACAATATGATTTTGAATACCTGCCTCTTTTAACAACTCATACGTTAATAATGTATATCCTTGGCAAACGGCAGAACGATTCGCTAATGCTTCATATGCTGTATACGCTTGATAAGACGTATCATAAGACACATGCTTCACAACGTAATCGTGAATAGCTTTTACTTTCTCATGCTCATCCATTCCTGGTTTTACAATTGATCCAACAATTGATTTTGCCTGAGCTTTTACATATTGAGTTTGTTCTTTTGATTCACGGTATTTTACTTGCAGTGTAAACGTATAGTCCCCTGGCATTCCTTTAATAGAATATCTAGTAGACGCTACATTATATTTTACATACTCATCAGCATCTACAATTTTATTAAACTCACCATACAATTGATCCATAATATTTCTAGCATTTCTATCTTTTGTTTTATATGTGATTGTAATATTTTCTTCTCGATTATCAATCTGTTTTTTTAATTCTTTTCTGAAATCATCTAATAACTTTACATCTGATTGTGCTGTCACCGTAGTCGGATTTGTAGCTGCATAAGATACAGATGACGCTTGTAAGCCTCCCATTACTATAGTTGAACAAAGTGCGGCAGCTGTCACATACTTACTTGTCTTTCCCATCTTGTCACTCCTTATATTCTATAACTATACGAAAAAGTATCGTATAGTTTCAGAGTATACAATACTTTTTCGTATAGGTCATATGAGATTATGCATATTAACTAATTCACATAAAAAGGTTGTTCTTTTTAAAAGAACAACCTTTTTTCATTAGCATGTTTGTAATACACAGCATGTATTTTCAAAACGTTGATTTTTCAAATCTTCATTACTAATACAGAAATATAGCATCCCTAGTTCTCCCCAAACCATATTACAATTTTTATGATCTGAATCAATTTGGAATAAAAGAGTCATTTGCTGCGGGTCTACTCCCATATATTCTCCTGTCTCATATAACACTTCTTCTTGTACAGAGAATGGCTCACCAAACATTTGATGGTTATCGTAGTTATCTGGAATTAGCTCTTCAAGTAATTGCAAGAAACGATCTGAATCAGCCTCATCTTCAATGAAAAGTTCTGGTAATTTGTATGTCAGTTCAAAAGTAATTGCACACTGGTTATATTTCGCTTGTATTTCATTTTCTCTTCGTAATTGCTCTACAGGAACATCATAATAAAGTACACGCCCAGCTTCTGTTAGATTCACATTTTCTTCAAAATAATTTTCAATACAAAAGAAATACAGCATCCCCGTCTTAGGAAGATTGTGATCCATACCAACGTTTTGTAAATCACTTAAGTTAAATTGTGCGATAAATTGTAGTGGATTTCCCTTATACTTTGGATATTCAAATAAAGCTGGTAAATCAGGAACTCCTCCCATTTTCGAACTACCTATCGCAACAGTTTCCTGCTGCTTTGGCACAACTTTTATACAAGGAAATACAGTATTAATAAGTTCTTCTTTCAAGTGTGTTAGTTCATATTTATCAATTAATACTTCAATTTTTTTATTCATAAATTCTCCTTACATTTACATACTTATTTATATCATAGTACAAAGATTATACTTCATTCTTTACAAAATCAACAAGCCTCTAAAAAACGGGCTTATCCTTCGTACGCGAACAAGTTTAAAAAAGCATACTATACATTGTTCCTACAAACACGATAATTCTTTATTTCTTCCAGTACATTTTCCCCTCGTTCATTTTTAAATATAAGGAGGAATTCCACATGGGTTACGGATATAGTTGCTGTGGTTACGGATACGGTGGCGGCGGTTGTGGTTACGGAGGTTTCGCTTTATTAATCGTTTTATTTATCCTTCTAATCATCATCGGAGCTAGCTGTTGGGGCGGCTTTGTAGGCTGCTAGTAAACTTAAAAACTATTAAAAAAAAGCACGTACAATACGTGCTTTTTTGCCATTTCCAAATCTTTTATTCGAAAGGAAGTATGTTTAATGAAGATTGATGGTGTTTTTGAAGGAGGCGGTGTGCGCGGTATTGCGCATGTCGGGGCAATTTGCGCGTTAGCCGAAAAAGGTTATGAATGGGAACGTGTAGCTGGTACATCGGCTGGTTCGATTATTGCAGCGCTCCTAGCGGCAGGATATTCTTGTTCAGAGTTAAAAACGATTATAACTGATATTGATTATAATAAATTTACGAAAAGAACTTTTATTGATAGAATTCCTTTTATCGGTAAGGGACTAAGTGCATGGACTACTCTAGGTATATACTCTAATGTATTTATAGAAGAATGGATTGAAGAATTACTTCGAAAAAAAGGTGTTCATTTATTTACTGATTTACCAGATCTAAACAAACTCAAAATCATCGCCTCTGATATTAGTAATGGTAAAATGGTTGTCTTTCCTGACGACTTACCAAACTACGGATTTTTAAATTATCGCTTCTCTATCGCTAAAGCGGTAAGAATGAGTAGTACAATCCCCTTCTTCTTTGAACCCGTAAAATGGAGAACTCCAAAATGGAAGCAGCCTTGTTATATGGTTGATGGAGGAATTCTAAGTAATTATCCAATTTGGATCTTCGATTCACCTACCGCTCCTCGCTGGCCGACTTTCGGATTTCATTTTGTAAAAGATGAGATTCAAGCTGACCCTGCTCACTATAACGAGCCTATTTCTATGTTCAAAGGACTATTTAAAACAATGATGCAAGCTCACGATTTACGTCATTTAGATAAGGAATCAAAAGCAAGAACCATTACAATTCCAACAGGAACGATTACAAGTACTAATTTTGAACTGACAAAGGAAGAAAAAGAATGGCTTTACAATTCTGGTTATAACTCTGCTAATAAATTTTTACAAGCTTGGAACTTTAGGCAATATATTGATGAATATAGAAAAAGAAATCAAGACCGAAAGACAAATCGATTTTTTCGTCAACTTGACTCATAATATTATTATTTTGCATACAAAAACGTTTGACAAATTAATAGTAAATAAGCCTAGTAATTTCTTATATTACTAGGCTTATTTACTTCCTATACAATCTCGTACATTGTTTAAGGGTACGATAACCCTTCGGCTTCTTCTGCAGTAATAACTATGTAACGATTTCCCGTTCTTAATCCTAACAGTTCTGCTTTTTCAATTGCTTCTTGCTGGGTCTCCGCATAAGCAGCTAAATATTTTTCTCCATTGATCATTTGGCAAATTACATATTGTTTCATTACTTTCTCCTCTTACTTTTTCATTAGTTGTGCAAGTTTTTTTATACCTATTTCAATTTCTTCTAACGTTGCGTATGAATACGATAGGCGCAAAAATTGATTTGCACTTCTATCATATAAAGTACCTGGGTTTAATAAAACCTTTTCTTGCAGAGCTTTATCAAATAAACTGCGATATGAAATGGGTATTTTTATATGTACCCATATATAAAACCCGCCTGTTGGTTCATGCCAAGTTGCTATTTCACGAAGATATTTATCTAACATTAGTAACATAAAATCTCTTCGTTTTTTCAATTCACTTCTTACAAATCGCAAATGCTCATCATATAGACCATTTGTAAACCACTCTGCTGCAATTTGCTGGGATATAGTGCTTGAACCATAATCTGTTTGCATTTTTATGTCTGACAATCTTTGAATTACTGGCTCGGGTCCAACAATCCATCCAATTCTTAAACCTGGACTAATTACTTTGGACATGCTTCCAATATGTAGTACAATTCCATTTTTAT
The DNA here is from genome assembly GCF_003217275.1 of Bacillus sp. 196mf. Taxonomy (NCBI): domain Bacteria; kingdom Bacillati; phylum Bacillota; class Bacilli; order Caryophanales; family Bacillaceae; genus Bacillus; species Bacillus sp. 196mf. Next base: position 742,816 of record NZ_QJTG01000001.1, on the reverse strand, counting down.
CATAGGCTTTTAAAGGTTTCGAACTAGGTGCATCAAACCATAAGTCTTGATACACTGCGTCCTCTATAATAGGTAATCCAATTTCATTACATACTTCCATTATTTCTTTTCGCTTCTTAGTATTCATACTAAAATTCGTCGGATTATGAAAAGACGGGATCGTATATAAAATAGAGGCATTGAACTGCTTCTTATATTTCTTAATATATGATGTATGTAACCCGCTCTCATCCATTGGGATTCCAATTAAACGTACTCCTGCTGATTGAAAAACATTAAGCGAATATAAATAGGATGGTTTCTCTAATAAGATGGATGCCCCTTTCGAAAGAAGCCCCATAGAAATAAGTTGCAGCGCTTGAATTGCTCCTGAAACAATTAATATAGAGGCAGGAGATACATATACGCCATGCTCCTTTAAGTATTCGGAAATCTTTTCCCTTAAATACAGATTTCCTTTCGGCTCTTCATACCCAAGCGTCACATTTGACTTTAAAAGCTTATTCATAATTTCTTTCATCTTTTTCTCAGGTAAGAGACTCGGCGCGAGCTCACCTGTTCCTAACCGAATTACATGTGGATAAAATTCAGCTTGATTAATCTCTTGAATAGCTGGGAGATTCGGATAATGAACTCCTGTTTCTACATAAGACTGCCAATTAGGCGGGGGTGCGTAAGTTGAAGCATTCTCATTATTATTTACAACAATTGTTCCTTTCCTGCCATTCCCTTCAATATATCCCTTCGCAACTAGTTCATCGAAAGCCATTACAATTGTGCTTCGATTCACACCAAATGTATGGGCCAAATCTCTTTGTGAAGGTAATTTTGTTCCAACGGTCCATTCTCCATTAACAATCCTTTCTTTTATATACGTTTCTATTTGTTTATACAGCGGCGTCGCTAGAGACATATTCGGTTTCCAAACGAATCTTTCCATCATATCACCTTATATTCTTTTTGGTTGGTAACCTCCCCAACCATATGGATGGATACAAATTTTCATTTCTTCTATACAATATACACTATCATAATGAATTAAAATAGGAGGTAATATGATGAGTGAAGCAATTATTCATGGTATCATTCTTGCATTTGGACTTATCATTCCATTAGGTGTACAAAATGTTTTTGTCTTTAACCAAGGCGCTAGCCAACCAAACATTTGGAGGGCAGCCCCTGTAGTATTAACTGCCTCTATATGTGATACGTTACTCATATTGATTGCGGTGCAAGGTGTCTCCCTTGTACTCCTTACTTTTTCTTGGCTAACTAACTCGTTATATATAATTGGATTTTTCTTTCTCCTATATATGGGCTTTGTTATTTGGAGAAGTAACCCTTCCAACGATGTAAAACAAGAAAAAAGTATGCCCTTAAAAAAGCAAATCCTTTTCGCAGCATCAGTTTCGTTATTAAATCCACATGCAATTTTAGACACAATCGGTGTAATTGGAACAAATTCTATTCAATACATAGGAAGTGAAAAATGGGCTTTTACACTTGCAACTATTATCGTTTCTTGGATTTGGTTTATAAGCTTAGCTTTAGCGGGGAAATTTCTAAAAAGACTAGACTCAACCGGAAAGACAATCTTATTATTAAATAAATTTTCTGGTCTCATCATATGGGGTGTCGCGCTTTATATGTTAAAACAAGTTATTTATTCTTAATGAACGAAAGAGAATTGCATGTTACTGAAAACATCATGCAATTCTCTTTCAAATTATGAAGTAGGTTCCGGTTTCTGTTTTACCGTCTTTGCATCTTTTGCTGGTTTAATCCAAATGATTGCTATAACAGCACCAATGGCAGCGAAAATACTTGTCAAATAAAACACTTCATGGTCCGCCCCTTTCATAAAAAAAGAATATAAAGGTGGTCCAGCTGCTACACCGATAAATCGCATTGAACTATAAAAGGACGTAACCGTTCCCCTTTGCTCCTTTTCAATCCCTTGTGTAATGAGAGCATCTAAACATGGGAGTGCCATACCAATTCCTATCCCCATAATAACGAGACAAAGAAGTAGTAAGTAAATCCCTTTTATAAATAAAGGAATGATGACTGATGCAGCTGCCATTAAAAAACCAATATAAATACACTTCTTCATAACATTTTGATTATCTCCAATTTTTTTACCGGCCATATAGGAACTAAGTGACAGTACAAGTAACGGGATAGCAAGCACACACCCTTTCCATATACCATGAATGTCATACTTTGATTCCAGTATAGTCGACAAATAAAAGAGAATTCCGAATAAAATAAGCATAATAATTGCACCTAATGCAAAAATGGCAATTAACCATCTTCCCTTTTCTCGAAACGTAGAGATAATAGATCGAATAAACTCTTTTAGTGGCGGTACTTCCCCTTCTTGTTTTTTTGCCTTTACTAATACCAGCAATAAAACAATTGCTACGACACATAAAACTGGAATCGCCCAAAATGGTAAGAACCATACAATGGCAGCAAGAGCAGATCCTAAAATAGGGCTCAGCACTTTTCCAAATGTATTGGATGTCTCAATGATTCCCAAACCTGTACTAACTTGTTTTTCATCTTTGTATAAATCACCAACACACGGTATAACAACCGGCATTGCACCAGCAGCACCAATACCTTGAATCGCTCTACCGATTAGTATCCAAATGTAGGGATTATCAACTTTCCATGATACCCAACCAGTTATCGCTCCTCCTATAGCCGCAATCAGCAAACTCGGAACCATTACCATCTTTCGTCCCCATCTATCTGATAAATAACCAGCAATCGGTATAAGTAAAATGGCTACGATAGAGTAAATTGTAATAATCATGGATACTTGAAACGATGAAATATGTAATTTCTTTTCAATTGTCGGCAAGATTGGAATGAGCATTGAATTCCCTAATGTCATGACAAGTGGAACTGATGCAAGCGCAATTAAACAACAGTTTTCTTTTTTTAACATGTTGATTTCGGAACCTTTCATCATATATTTCTTACCATATAATAGCCCTGCTGGAACATAATTTTCATTCCACCAGGGCTATTACATCTTTAATACTTCCCATTCACAACAAAAGAAATTGGGTAAAATATAGTATTACTTCTATTCTTTGAATTCTGTTCACTATATATCCATACCAATTAATTGAAAAAAAAAGAAAGGAAGAATCCTTCCTTTCTCCTATAACCTTCTACATTTAGCGAGTATATCCGCCACCAAGCTGTTGTTCTGCCATCGCTACTAGGCGTTTTGTGATTTCACCGCCTACAGAACCGTTTGCACGTGAAGAAGTATCAGCTCCAAGTTGTACACCGAACTCTTGTGCAATTTCATACTTCATTTGATCTAAAGCTGCTTGTGCTCCATGTGATGCTAATTGATTAGAATTACGATTTCTAGCCATTACCAATCACCTCCTTATTTATATATAAATTGTGTTAAATTCAAATTAAAATACATGGAAATTTTTGGTTATATTTTACCATAAAAAAAGAGCCTCTAAACGAGACTCTCACATCATTTCACATTACGAAGTTACTACTTCTAATTTTCTATTTATTAATACTTTCATTTCTTCTTTTAATATCTCTTTTGAATTATGTCCAAACCATTCTAAGGAAGCAAAAAGATCCGTATTTCTCACTTCCTGAATAATCTCATCATAATTTACAATACCTTCAAATAACGGAACCATACCTATACGACTTCCTGCTGCAGCATATACATTATTAGGTTCAAACACATGCAAATAATCCGCTGAAGATATATTCTTAAAATGGTAATGTAGTGTCCACGGCTTTAATCGATGGAAACTGTCTATTGGATCTGCGCCAGACTCCCATATATGAAGAAAATCAAGATTTATTTTTAAATTCGGATGGTTTACTTCTTCTAATAACTCTATAGTAGAAGGCAATGTGTCCGTTAGTGTATTGGGATGTGTTTCTAACAGCACATACATATTGTTCTGAGCAAACACATCACAAATCTTACGTATTCGCTTCACATACTCTTTTCTCTCTTGTTCCGAGAAGTCCTTGCTCCCTTTTTGCCCAGCAAACGTGCGAATTTTATTCGTATTAAACCAATTAGCTAGTACTACAAGTTGTTCACTTTTCTCTATCGTTTTTTCAAAATCTGCTGATAATGATATATCTAAGTAATCACTTATCATCGTAATTTCTAAGTTTTTATCCTTTAGAAAATTCAATTCTCGTTCTGTCGTTTCACGTTCTTGCATGTACAAATTTTGTGCATGCGTCCCCCATAATTCAATTCCTTCAAAACCGTTTTCATATGCAAATTGAACAATATCAGTAAATGAAATTAATTGATGACGAAATGAAATGGTACATAGCGAATATTTCATAGTATTAAACTCTCCTATCTTAAATTCAGTTAGCTTATTAAAGAGTTGCGACAGATTGATTTGTTTTCATACCTTTCCATGATAGAAACTGTCTCTCTAATTCCTTCTTAATTTGCAGTTCAATTGCATTCATTTCATCCAGTTTTTCAATAATCGATACTAGCATACCTTTATTATTCGTCATTGCCATTTTAATTGCACGATACTGTACATTTGTAAATCCTTGTACAATATCCTCTACTCGATCACACCAATAATCAAATTCTTGCTCCGAATATTGCAACGTTTCACGGAAGTATGCAAAGGCATGCTCATAACTATATTTACGAATTGCAAGTACTGGTATTTGTTTTACTGCTGCTACAAGTCCAGAAAGCGCATATCCTTCTTCCTCATTTGCCATTTTTACAATTAAATTTTTCAGTTCCATAGTCAGTTCATTGTCGTTCTTTTTGAATGTTTCTGTGAAATAACTAGCTACTGTTTCTTGCGTTGGCTCTCCAATTCCTTCTATATCAATGAAATAACCTCCACCAAATGGGTTATCTTGAATAGAGTGAAGTACTTTTTCTCTTTCCATATTTCCTTCCCAACGAAAATCAGGATCTAGCATGAACCATTCTTCTTCTTTCTCTGTTTTTGATATCATTAAATAATGTGGAAACGGTTTTTGATGAAATTTATTTTCCCTCTCTGGTAATAGAGACATATCAACCATTACAATGACATAACGATTTTCCGGCTTGTTTTCTACTAATTCTAAAAACGTTTCTACATTGCTATCTTTATCTTTTGCATGATCATACCATTCGTTTACTTTAATACCGTACAATTTTTCAAACCAAATTAAATAATGATCATGGTTAATGTTTTCAGAGTGATATGAAATAATTCCGCCTTGTGTTATATCAAAATCTCCATCCCATAGTCCAAAATAAAATGGACGAAAATCAATGTCGCTACGCCTTTTTATAATTTCACAAAAACAACTCACTAAACAGTGCACTTTAATTGAAGTCATACTCTCATCCACTTTCCTAAAGGTTAGTTATTCACATTTACTTCCTGTAACGGCTCTAACTCTTCCATAAAATCAAGCAAAGATCCTACAGTAAGAAATGCCTTTGGGTCTACCTCATCCTCTGGAACGCATAGCTTTACATCCATTTCTATGTATACAATAAGCTGTAACATCATTACCGAATCTATATATAAATCTTGATTTAAGCGCATCGTTTCTTCTAAATGCGTTACATTTTTCAGTTCCATTTTTTCTATCATAATTTTTAACACGGCATTCTTTAACGCTTCCCGTCTCATGTTGTAACCTCTCCCATCTCTAGTAACTTTCTACTTACTTTTCCAGTTTTATTTTTAGGAATTTCATTTACACTTTCAATTTCATGCGGAACTTTATAAGAAGGTAAGTGCTGAATACACCATTCTCTTATTTTCACTGGATCAACATGAGAGATCACTTTCGCTTTAACTATTTCGCCCATCACAGGATGTTTCCCCCGATATACAATTGCCTCTTGCACACCTTCCAATCGAAGCATCGTTTCTTCTACCTCTATAGGAAAGACTTTTAATCCTGAGACATTAATTACATCGTCCATACGCCCCATAAAATGAATGCCACGCTCAGATTTATACCCTAAATCCTTCGTGAAAATTTCCTTATCATTCATTTTCACGACGATTTCTTCCGGTGCATTTTCATCTGAACCTATGCTTATACTTGCATGAGGTAGAGGGTTTCCTAAATCTAAATGGCTTTTCATATCATGACATATACTAATACAACCTGCTTCAGAACAACCGTATTGCTGCATCATATATGTTGTCATTTTTTTTAGTTTATAAAATAGTGCTTCTGGCAAAGGCGATCCTGATGTCATAATTTTATGAAACTGGAACGTTCCTAATGGAAAACTCCCCATAATGTGTAACATAAGTGGTACTGCATATATAATATGTTTTTCTGTATTGCGAACTATATTTAATGCGAATTTAGGATTTTTGTTCGTAATGATTACAGGCTTGCTCCCCCTCGTAATTGCTGATAACGTACCACATATTAGTCCGTATGAATGTGAAACAGGAGCCATAACGATTGGCACTTCATCTACTTCACAGTTTAAAGCTTCATTATAGGCAGTAATTTCTGTATCAACTTCCGTCCATGCTCTACGAATCAGTTTCGGTTCTCCCGTAGTTCCCGAACTATATTGCAATAAAGAAGGCTCTTCTAGTAAAAAGTTCCCTACTTCTAATTTTGTAAAATCGCCATATTCTCCATATAAAATCCCTACACAATTTGCACGCTTTGCCATTTCAATAGCCGTTTCTTTTGGCGTATCTTCATGTATAAGTAATACTGATGATTTCTTTTCTTTTAAGAAAAACACAAGCGTAATAATATCGAATGGATCTTTCAGACAAAGTGCAAATCTATTTCCTTCTGCTTTTTGAAATTGTTCCATTTCCTCATAAACTTGTAATCTCAATTCAAAATCACTTTTGCTATACTCTTGTTTATTAACGATTAGCATAATTTCCCCCTGTAACAGCTGATTTTTGTTTCATAAGTTGTCTTACTCTATACAATGGATTTGGAACTTCATGAACAAGCGATTCCACATCCATATATAATCGACGTTTCGTTAATTGTTCAGCATAGAATGTAGGTGCATATAATTGAATATTTTCAAATCTACCTTTCAAATGTGGATATATTCTTAAATGATTTTCAATTTCTTCAACAACCATCATCCAAAAATGTTCTTCTTTCAATCCATACTCATCCGCAAGTACGAATGCTAATTCTCCTAAATTAAACAGAAATAGTGCATCTAACACCATCTCTTGCAAACATTCAATGCGATCCATTTCAAAGAAATCATTCATTTTTCCATTCGCATATGTTTTATGCATTTTAGTAAAGTCGGGACATTTGTCAACTTCTTTCAAATATGGACGATAAAACTCAAGCCCTTCATGAAAATCCTTTAACGCAATACGAACAGGCACCCCTTCTTTATGGACTAGAATCATATTTTGTCCATGTGATTCCAGTGCGATGCCATGCTCTACAACAAGATGTATAACTGGTATTATCGCTTTTTGAATAAGTAATTGTAGCCAATCCTTCATTCCATATTTATTCAACCACGCATCAATAATTGGTGTACCATCTTTCTCTTTAGCGTATAAACCATTAAAAGGAATTGCATCCTCTTGTGCATCTAAATACTTGTGAACGCTTTCGCGCCAAATACATCCTAATGAACCATATATAGCTTTCTTATTCGTGTCATACGTTACACTTGAAAACTCACTTAACAAGATTAAACGTGCTTCATCCATTAAATAGGCGTCATTACTTACAACATCATTTAACCAATTTGATATTACTGGTGCACTTACAACAGAGTATGGTTTCAGTGTACGGAGTGTTGAAGTGTTGAGTAAATTCATCGATAATTTAACGTACGGTTTCTTTTGACTCGTAATATTTCTTAACGTTCTCATTGACTGTTGCGCGCAATAATCGTCCTCTGATGTTCCTAAATAAATAATAAAATTACCCTGTATATGATCCCCATAATTTGAAATGATGAAATTCTCCCACTGCCATGGGTGAACAGGTATAAACACGTACTGTTTTGGATAACATCCCCTATTACGAATTCGTTCCATAAACTCTTCTAATTTACGATCGCCAATCTCCTCTTTTAAAAGGTCGTTATACATCACTTCATTCTCATAACCTACAGTCGCATAATTCTTATGCGCTGCAATCCATATGAGTTTTATTGGCTGCATAAATTCATATCCATATTGAAAATTGTCACGATATTGAAATCCAACACGTGCTTTATAACTAGGGTGATATGGATGGCCGTCTATTAAATGGCTTTCAAACTCATCGTAAGATTTTTGAGTATATTCTTTCTTATTATTTCTTTCATATTGTGCAATCGTGTCTTTAAATATTGTTTGTTCTAATTCGTGCATAAAAGAATCTAATTTAGCTTGTTCTACACTAGCAACCCGAAAAACTTCTTCTAGAAATTGCGAGACAGATTGTATTTCTTGCTGTTCATCTTGGACTCTTACTATTAATGAGTCTAAAGAAATACGTCCAAATGTCATCCGTTCCCTGCCATAGCATTTGTACGTGACACTTTTGTCTTCTTCATCAAGTCCTTGTATTATAAAAAGAATTTGTTCTTCTTTTTCTATGCGAACCGGTGTAATAATCCCCTCATAAATTAACGATTCTACTAATTGACGTAGCACTCTTCTTCGTACTGAAATGTAATCTTCTGATTCGAGCGCCTTCAATACTTTCGTATGATACATGTCCACTCTCATAAAACCCTCCACCTTATGACAAAATACCATTATTTGTATTACGTGAAATTTTAACGCTATTTATGAACGAACAGCCACTTCTCTAACGAGCGGATTATGTACTTGCACATAAATTGCTTGCTCTAATGGATTACTTAACTCATCGACATCGAAAAATCTCGTTAGTAAATTTGCTTTACACGCTAACTTATCTTCGTCCAATAATTCTCTTAAAAATGTTGAAGGTTCCCGGTTATACGGAAGGAATGATTCAAGTACAGACCTTAATTCCGAGAGAAGAATTTCCTCCTTAATTAATCCTGCTGTGCCAAAACCATTAATGAGACCAAACATATGATTGAAAATTAAGTAGTAACGAAATCTCTCATCCACAATATAGTCGTCATATAAATTTCCAGTACGTTCTCCAATACCAACTAATTCATTATTAAGCATCTCTTTCATTGAATTACAGAAATAAAATCCTTGATTATCACGGAAATAATATTTGACCGGATAACCATCTTTTAGCTGAACAACGCTATTTTGCTGATGAGCTTCTAATGCAACACCATACTGTAAATACATCCATACCATTGGCTTTAAAGAAATATTCATATATCGTCTAAACCACTCTAAGCTTACTTCTTCACAGCTTTTACTTTCTAAATCTGCTAGGCGATGAATAATATTCGATAACCGCGTACGCTCTCCAGGTATAGCGTCTTGAACTAGCCCAGCAATTAATGTTGCGTCGTTTACATGTTCACTATAAAAAGGGTTCTCGCGAATAATCACTTCAAATCCAGATTCTTGTGTTCCATAATTTAATGTAATATAGGCTGGATCACAAATAAAATCAAAGCCTGGAAACCTTTCTCGTACTTCACCAATAGCCGTCTTTAACATTTTCTTCCCTTCAAGACCACTCTCAAGTTCTTTCAGTTTATTAATACGCATTGAATTCGTTACTTTCACCGGAAATGAAAACTTAAGCATATACTTCGAATCGGGATGATATAGCGTCCTTAGTGATGATGTTGCCATATAATACTTACCTACAGGTCCAATATACTCAAGCAATTCTTGAACTATCCAATCTTGTACGTAAGCTTGATGCAAGAGCCATTCTGCCTGAAGCGGATGAATTGGAATTAATGCATATTGATCTTCCTTACAGTACTTCTCTATAAATTCCTTACTAACCATCTCATCATTACTTAATTCTTCTTTTATAATCGTTGTTGTAGAATCTGATAATAATGATTTTTCATTTACTATACTTTTATGGGCCCGAAAATAATGAAGCTGACATTCTCCTTTTAATTCTGGAGAATACATTGCATTTTTCCAATCCAATATCCCCTGTCTACTCTTTGGTGTAGGATGAGTTAAATGCCCAAATAATAAAGACTGCTCCGCTTCTATAAAAGTTGTATGGAAACCGTATAATGCGGACGTATCTTCTATTCTCTCTTTTGTAAATTCCTCAATATTTTGACAACTACGGATAACTCGAAGCATAAGTTCCGCAGGATTCGTCCCTTCTCCGTAGTTGATAGACATCTCTTTTATTAAAAATGTAATAACTGTAACGTAATCTGCTTTAATAACAGAATTACTATCTCCAATTTGATAATAAAATTGTTCTCCAAACAAATGACGATCTGTTGATGATTTATATATAACTTCTCCATACAAAGTAACGTTCTGTGCCGATAGCCGACAACATAAATATGTGGGGACTGTATCTCTATTCAACGTATTACTGAAGATAATCTTCATTCTTTCATCCTCTGTAATCCATTCTCCACTCCCTGTTTCTCTTAAATAACAGTTTAAAAAGCTTTGTAATGTTGCATGTTCTGCGATTTGTTTCGCATGCTGCATGTTGGTCCTCCTCTTTATATTAAAGCTATCGAAATTTTATATAATAAACGATAATTGAATGTCGTTATCAATTATGATTCTAATTGATAATGATATTCAATTCAAGAGTATATTTCAGAATTTTTTTATCTGATTTAATTTTTCTTGTTTTCTCTCTTTTCTTTAATCTAGTTAAAAATACAAGAAAAAAAATACTCAGTTTCAAACTACATACTTACTATTTTTCATTAGTAATCTATCCAAAATGGTTAAACAAAAGAGGTATACCTTAATTGGTATACCTCTTTCAAACATAAAGTTTACATAATAATATTATTTAAGCAAATCTATATAACTTTTTGTATAACAAATTCAAATCTCTCCAACAATACGCTGTTTCTTCTACCCTTACTCTCTCTAAAAATTTCGTATCAATTTTTTCAGGGTTAAATTTTTCATAAAACTTTTTAGAAGGATTATTCGTAACAACCCAAACTAAAAGTGATTGTATATCATTGTTTATACAATCCGATAATAAAGCTTGAAATAACTTTTGTCCTATTTTCATTCCTTGATACTCTTGTAAAAGGTAGATTGCATATAATTCTCCATCACAATTATATGTACCAGTTCTTTCTACTCCCCCATCGACGAATCCAACTATGTCTCCATTTAAATTCTCTGCTACAAATCTAAATTGATGATTACCTTCTTTTTGAAAAATATCTTCCCATTGTTTTTCTCGTTTCTCATATGCTACATTATCTAGAATTTCGTCAGCAAATATCCCTTTATACGTTGTTTTCCAACTATCAACATGCACCTTTGCTATACCTGGTATATCATCCTTTATTGCTCTTCTAATATGTATTCCCATCATTTCTCCCCCTTGTTACTCATCATTATATCAATTTCATTCCTTAAAAATCCAAATAAAAAAGAGTGAATTCACTTCACTCTTTTTTATCACAATTATCTACTTTCCACTTCAACTGAAACTACTCGATCAATCTCTTTCAGGGAACTATATAACTCTGTTGTATATAAATCTTCTGGAGCTAAAATAACCATCTCCAGTTGCTGAAATGCTCCACTATCTATATCTTTAATTTTCACGCGTTTCACATGCATGCCTAAATTTTTAATTTGCTTAAATATACCATCTAACTCATGATGCTCTTTAACAGTAATTTTTATAGATAAATCCTTTTGTCTTAATGAATACGGTCCTGCAATTTTCACAAGTTGCGGAAGTACATTAATCGCTAAAATAATTAAAACCATAGCAACTGTCGCTTGTAAATAGAATCCCGCACCAATTGCAATCCCTAAAGCTGAAGCAGCCCACACCATAGAAGCTGTTGTTAATCCAGAAATAACATCATTACTTCTTCGTAAAATGACACCTGCGCCAAGAAAACCAATTCCACTAACAATTTGAGCGGCCAGTCGCATCGGATCCATATTTGTATGTCCTGGAACAGAATATACATGCACAGATTCAATTGAAACCATCGTAATTAAACAACTTGCTACAGAAATAACCATACTTGTTTTCACACCAAGTGGTTTATTCTTTAGCTGCCTATCTATCCCGATGAATAATCCTAAAAAGAGTGCTAAACCTAATTTGAGTAAAAATTCATATGACATATTTCCATTCTCCTTACTTTACAATGTTTCCCTTAGAATAACTCACTATAACTCTTTTATGATATCAATTCCAGTCTTTTCTATTCATTTAACGTAAAAAACCGAAAAAACATTTATAACGATGTTTCTCCGGCTTTTTATTACACTTTAGATTCTTCTTTATTTCTGATCTTTAATCTTAATTTCTGCATCTTTGTAGAATGCTAATTTACTGTCATTATACTCTTTTGTAAATTTGTTAAACTGCTCTTTCGACTTTTGTGCTTCCACATTTAATTCATTAACAGTTTTAACTTTTTCACCGATTTCTTTTAATTTCGTTTCTTTTACTTTTAATTTTTCATACAGTTCTTTTTCAGTCGCTAACACTTTCGTGTAATTTTCATTCATCTTTTTGAATGCATCATAACGGTTTTTATACGACTCTTCTACTGCTTTTGCTTGTTTTTGTAACTTCTTATCTTCAATCTTCTCTATATTACTTTGAACAGATTTTGTTTCCTTCTGTGCTTTTTCTAACATTTCTTTTTCACTTTTCAATACTTTTTCACGATCATCTACATTTGCAGTAGCTTGCTCTATTTTCTTCACAACTGCTTCATTATGATCTTTACCTTCTTGCAAAATTTGAGCATATAATTCTTGCCCTTGTTTCTCTAACTGCTCTAATTTTTTTGCTTCATCCACTAAAGATTTTTCTTGTGTTGCTGCTGTTTCAAAAGCTGTATATAGATTTTCTTCTGGCTTTTCACCGAAACAACCTGTTAAAAGTCCTACTGATAATGCTCCTACTACTGCTACTTTTCCATACTTCAACGTTCATTCCTCCATTACATACGGTTATCATGCCAGAGGTTCACTGGGAAGTGATTCTCTTCATGATAAGCTTCAAACTCATAACCCTTTTCTTTTAGCCCCTTTAAAATTGCTGGCACAGCAGCAACTGATTGCGGGTGAATATCATGCATTAAAATTACTTCTTGTGGTTTTGTTGCGTTTGTTAATACATTTTGAGCAATTTGTGCTGCAGCTGCATCAACTGGCATTTTATTGTATTTCCAATCTGATGAATCAATTGTCCAATCCCATACTTTAAATCCGCTTTCTACCACTTTATTTCGAAGACCTTCATTCAATCCAGGCATCGAACCATATGGAGGACGTGTTAATTTAGGTGATTTCCCAATAATATTAGCGATTAAACCTTGATCTTCTTTCATCTCATTTACATACTCGCCATTTTTATATAACTTTGCGAAATTATGTGTCATACTATGCATGCCTACATAATGACCCTCAGCATTTTCACGTTTCACTAAATCAGGAAATTCTTTGACATTCGCTCCAATTAAAAAGAACGTCGCCTTCGCATCATGTTGTTTTAGCGTATTTAATAATTCAGCCGTATATTTCCCTGGCCCATCGTCAAATGTAAGATAAGCAACTTTTCTTTCTTTTCCATTAAAACGACTTGGTGCCGTTTTATTCATTTCAACTTTCGGCTGTTCACTTGCAAGCTGCACTACATTTTCTTGTTTCGCAACAGCTTTTGCTGGTGAAGTAATTGATTGAAACATGTAATACCCAATAGCTACTGCGGCAATCGCTATTAAAACGACTACTATTTGTTTAATTTTTAAAGCTTTTTCCATTCTATCGAATTCCTCTCCCTATTAATCTTATATATAAATCGCCCAATATAATTATACATCTATTTATTTTTATTTCACCATATAAATAGATTTTATTTGTATTATAATGGGAGTTTTATCAAAATTGTTGTTCCTATTCCTTCTTTACTTGTAACACTAAGCGCACCGCCATGAAGCTCCACCATTTTTTTAACGATAGCTAAACCAATACCTGCACCTGCAGCATGATTATTAATTTGGTAAAATGATTGCTCAATATATGGTAAATGTTCTTTAGCAATTCCAATTCCTTCGTCTCTTACCTTAATCACTGCTTGTCCTTCTATTTTAGTCGCTTCAATGTGTATTGTGCTTTTTTTATGTGAATACTTAATTGCATTTTGAACAATATTCAAGAAAACTTGCTTTAGCCTATTTCGATCTCCCATCAATTCAATTCGGTCTATAGTAGTAATAAATTGAATTTCCTTCTCTTCCGATTTAGGAGTTAATTGCCAAATCGTCTCCTCTAGTATATCGTACAATTGCACCTTTTGTTTATATAAATTAAAATGATTTGATTGTAATCTTGAAAAATCTAACAATTCTTCTACTAAATGAATCAACCTATCTGTCTCACCTGAAATAATGCCCATACCTTGCTTTATTTCTTCTTCTGTTAAATGATCTACTGTTTTTAACGTCTCACTCCAACCTTTAATTCCTGTTAAAGGCGTTCGTATTTCGTGCGAAATAGAAGCAATGAATTCATTTTTCATCTGCTCAGCCTTATCTATTTTATAGGCCATATAATTTAAACTATGTGCCAAGTCACCTAATTCTCCAGGATAATCTTCTTTAATTTTTTGCTTTAATGTGCCTTCTGCAATTTGTGAAGAGGCTTGAATAATGGATTCAATTGGCTCAACAAATGAATTTGCCAAACGTCTACTAATTAAGAAGACGACTCCCGAAATAACAATACCTACAGAAATAGTAAACGTAATAATTTCAATAATCTTTTTATTTACATTTGTTAAAACAGTCGTATATTTTAAAACACCAATAGTTTGTCCTTGATGTATAAGTGGGCTTAGCACCTCTAGTTGTTTTTTATTACCTTTCTTAGTAACTTGATTATACATTTCACCTTCTAATAATGATTGTGGAATATTGACTTTACCTTCTATCTTTTCACCACTTGAAGATTGTATAACCGAGCCGTGACGATCAATTAACTGTAATTCTGTTCCTTCTAATTGAAAGCTACTAATTATGTCACCACTATATTCTTGTAACCGAATAAAGTATAGTGAATTGTATTCTGAAAAAAAACGTGTACTCGTTTTCGCATGAGACTCTATATATTGCACAATACCATTATAATAGTATCGATAAATTGAGACTGAAAATACAACTTCAAATAATACAAGCATAAGTGTAATGACCGTCATAAAATATAAAGTCACTTTCCGTTTCATCTTATACTTTCCTTCCACACATATCCTTTTCCCCACACCGTAAGAATAAATTCAGGTTCTGATGGATTACATTCTATCTTTTGACGTAACCGTCTCATATTTACATCTACCACTTTCGTCTCACCTACGTAATTGGTTCCCCAAATCATATTTAAAATTTCATCACGCGAAACTGGCTTTGAAGCCTGATTCATTAAATACTGTAATATCATATACTCTGTAGGTGTTAAATCGACTAATTGTCCATCTTTATACAATCTTTCTTCTATAATATTTAACGAAAATGGACCTGACGTAACAATATTCGTTTTTTCTTCATGTACTTCTATTCTTCTTAATAAAGACTGTATACGTGCAGTTAATACTACTGGACTAAACGGTTTTGCAATATAATCATCTGCACCTATTCCTAGTCCTTGCACCTTATCTTCATCTTGTACACGTGCGGTTAACATAATAATACCCATTTTTTTATTTTCTTTCCTGATAGCCTTACAAACTTCTAAACCATTAATCCCCGGTAACATTACATCCAGCAGTGCTATATCAACAGTTTGTTCACTCAAAATTTGTAACGCTTCTTCTCCAGTAGTAGCTTCTATTACATAAAATCCAGCACGTTTTAAATTTAAAACAATAAAGCTACGGATTGTTAATTCATCTTCTAAAACTAAAATTTTTGACATAATTCTCACCTCCTACTCTTGTTGATAATCCGCTAGCGGTTTTATATATGCTTTCACTTTTTCAAATTTTGATTGCTTCGGTACTGCATATACGTGAGAAGCCGTTTTAATTGCTGCACTGTAGCCTTTTATATTGAACCATTCTTTCCGCTTAAAAATATGAACTTCAAGCCATATTTCATTTGTTCTTGTATCCAAAAACTTTTGAGAATTTGATTCTTTTTGCTGATCTGGTATTGTAATTTTCCCTATTAACTCTTTAGGGATTTTCACATAATACCCTTTTTCTATATCTATATATCGTTCTTCAATTGGTTTAATTCCAGATTCACTCCACTGTATGTAACGTTCGAAAAGCGGACTATCACCATGTGATTTATCTTCCCAACCTTTTGGGCGTACAGTACGAACAAATTCAATAATGCCGTCTTCATTAACATCTTTACTTTCTACAACATATTCATTAAATAAATCTTCTTTCCCATCTATAGGTAATACTTCATAATGATCCTGATCAAATTTTGCTACATAAGTTATACCTGAATGAGCCCCTGTTCCCGCATCGATTACAACTGCCTTTAATGATTTAGAAATACGACCCATTTGTATTCTTTGAATACTATTTATATACGGATCAAATGTAACCTCTGACAATACCTTAAACTTTTCAATGAACTGAACCTTCAACTGTTCATCTTTCATATGCGAAACAAGGCTTATGTCTTTAAAACCATTTTTGTTTAAATCATCTATAAATAACTTTGTATACTTCTGTCTATAAAATTCCTTTATATCGTCACTCTCATCGGAAAAAACATACATTGTGTTTTCTAATAAATCACGATTGGTAGTTATTCCTATCAATAGTTCCCTTTTCCCACTCCCTGTGAAATCTCCTACCTCAACAATATCTACTTCTTCCCCATCAAATGTATAGGTTGACTTCATATTCCATCCATTATTTTTCTTCTCATATACGGCTAAATATATATGATAATCTTCATTAGGTATCTTATATACGATGACAGCTTCTTTTTTATTATCTCGCTCGAAATTCATTGACCATGTCGTCTGTTTATCTCTATTAGACATTGGAGTAAGTAAGCGATAATTAACAGGTAAATCTTTATCAATTTGTTCATTTAATTCATTAATCCATTTTTTATTTGTTGGAGCTTCCATTAGACTTGTTGGAGCTTCAGACATTTTACATCCAGTCAATATAAAGATAATTCCCATCATGCTTAACCATTTCTGCATATGATATCTTTCCTTACCACAAATTTTGAATATGTCCTTTTACTTTTTTACCTATCCATTATACTCATACATATGAGTATAATTTTTCTAAACTAAAAAATCGTTACAGAAAAGTTACAAATACATTCCAAAAAAAAGATTGGCAAAAGCCAATCTTTTTTTATTATTCGTTTCGAACTGGTTTTGGCGTTACACCTAAATGATCATTTAATTTTTTTGAAATATCTTTTACATTTTTTTCATTTGGAATGTAATAATAAATACCACCGATACGTTTATCTGTACCTTCTATTTGCATTTTTTCCATTTCCAAATTAGATCCTGCCATATTTTTTGTAATGGCAAGCATATCGTCAAATGTTAAGTTCGTTTTCATGTTTTTATCAACCGCATCTAGTAAAGAGCCCATTTTGCTAATTGATTGAACAGACATCGCTTTTTTGGCAATTGCTTCTATTACAAGTTGCTGTCTCTGTCCACGCATTGCGTCACTATCAATTTTACGCGTTCTTGCAAGTGCAAGTGCTTGTTCTCCATTTAAATGTTGGTAACCTTTTTCTAAATGGATCATACCAGCTTGGTCTTTACTATCTTGTTCAGTGAAAGTAACTGGTACATCAATATCAATACCACCAATTGAATCGACAATTTGTACGAATGATTCAAAGTTAAACTTCACATAATAATCAACAGGGACATTTAAAAATCTTTCCACCGTATCGCGTGTGCTTTCTACGCCACCAAATACGTGAGCATGAGTAATTTTATCTAATTTTTTTCTAGTTGGAATATAAACACGTGAATCACGTGGAATACTTACTAGCTTAACAGACTTATCATCTTTATTAATTGTTGCTAATAAAAGTGCATCTGTTCGAACTGCTTCGCCATATTGGCTTTTTCTCATTTCACTTCCATCTACACCCATGATTAATATTGAAATATTATCCTTTAAAGGTTCAACTTCTTTATCACGCTTTGATGACTTTTCAATTTTCGCATACGCATCATTTACAACAGCTTTTGCTTTATTATATATAAACGAACCATATCCTACTCCTCCAAAAATAAGTAGGAAAAATGGAATTAATATGAACCATTTTATTGACTTTCTTTTAGAACGCTTTTTATTACTTCTCGTATTTTGTTCTAATTCAGAGCTCATACCCATTCGCCTCTCTTTCTCTTTACCAAGTATAATGTAAGTCTATTTATCTTCATATTGAATTTCCTTTCATTAACCTTACAATTTTGTAAGGTTACTACTAAACCCAATATGTATTCCATTTCACATTATACTCTCGTACTTATTTTTGGCAAGTCACTATTTACCAATTTCAAAAATTTAGCACTTCGCAACATGCAAATTTATAAATTCATTAACTCTTTCATTTTAAATTAGGATATCTTTTTCCAGATAAACGATATGAATAAAGAGTCCAGCTAATGATAAAACCTCTATGAATACAGTATATTTCACGTTATTATTTCTCAAACGGCGTATACATGCTTTTCTTCCCCTGATTATCAATAAAAGCCGACTTTGCTTTTATTTTCGCTTTTTCTACTTCCATGTCTTCATTTGAGAAGTTCACAATGATTTTAATATTTTTTCCATAAGAAACAGATTGTACTAGCTTATCTTCTGACAAATACGCAAAATTCGTCATCTCTTCTTTTACTGCTTTTTCATGAACTTCATTCCAAACTTTTAGATGCTCTGTAATTTCTTTTTTATGTTTATTCCACTCTACTTCATCTAAATGGTACAACGGAGGAACATTATACAATAATTCAGACAGCATTCGATTTCCCACTTCATCTTTTACCTTTAAACTTCCCCATTCCCAATGGTGCGTTGTAATAACGGAATCATTGTATACTAATTTATATAATGGTACCGAATATACTGGGTTTAAATACACTTGTTTATATTCTTCTTTCAATGGTACTTGTTTTGCATATTTTTCGGGAACATTTTGATTGGGTGACCAATATCCACCGACATAATACGGACTTGTTTTATTTTTCCGCATATCTTCATCGTCCCATTTAATAACAGGTGTTTCAATTCCGTGTGCAAATGCAATCGTACTACTAGCAAAATCATTTCCACCTTCAGAACCAACGACCATACCCTTTTCTTGTGCAATGTAGTCCATTCGTTTTAAACGTGCTTTTAAATCTTGCTCTTGTGTCGTTATATGTTTCGCTGAATAGTCATCGTAAATTTCACCTGTCGCATCACAATCAATAAACCATGAATTATATTTAGGACCATTTTGTAATATATCATTCATGCGTTCCTTTACACTAGGCAGCGATAAAGTCGGGTTTAACTTGCGACCTCTGCCTAAAAAGCCTTGCACCTTTTCTCCGTTTTTCTTCGTTACAGTAGCCTCTTCATATAATGATGGGTCATTAAAGGATGCTGTGTTCCAATTTTTATCACTTTTTTCGTGAATGGAATGATATGAATCATACGGACCAACTAAATACCCCATTTCCTTCGCTTTTGTCACGAAATTAGGTTGCATAAATCCTTGTTCCCAGTTCGGCAGACC
This sequence comes from Bacillus sp. 196mf, assembly GCF_003217275.1. Lineage (NCBI taxonomy): Bacteria > Bacillati > Bacillota > Bacilli > Caryophanales > Bacillaceae > Bacillus > Bacillus sp. 196mf. The sequence continues at coordinate 722,949 of NZ_QJTG01000001.1, read as the reverse complement.
AATCCACGCTTTTTCTATTCCTACCTCTTTCATTTCCTTTAGTATGTCCGTTCCATCTGCATTACCCCATTTACTTACCTCTTCAACCGCATCACCAAGTAGCGACTTTAATAAATGCTTATTTAAGCTATACAATTCTGTGTTCGTTAAGTGACCTACACCTTTCTTTAATAGCACACTAGCTTCCTGATCAACGTTTTGAAAAATATCCTCTTTATAAAATTCCTTCATGGATAATACTTCGTTTATATAACGTAAAATAACATTTTTTTGATACTTATCAATGAAATCTTGTTTACTTACTTGATCTAATACATTCAGTTCCCCAGGCTCTGAACTATTCTTTTGAATAAGTTCTTTTATATGACTAAACAGCGGGCTATTTATTTGCTCCCTTAGTTTTGGCCAATTTATATTATTTTCTGATAAACCATTTTGATTCCAAAAATAAAAATGCGCCGCTCCATATAACTTTTCGATTTCTTTATTTTTTCTAGCCTTTTCTTGTAATGTTTTAAATTCACCTTTTCGAACAATATCATCCTTATACAGTTTAGCAATGCTTACCGCATCATTATTTGTCACATATAATTGAAATCCATATGTTTTATTTTTATTTATGCTCGGAAATTCATGTGTAAAATCAAATCCTATTTTCGGATCCGAATGAAATTTCAATTCATTATTAAACATATTGTTTGCAATATATACAATTGAATATTTCGAACCATTTAAAGCGAAAAACTTCATAGAAAATGATTCAGCAAATGAATATGCATCATCCTTTAAAAACTTCTTCCAATTCTCATCATTGCTCGGAATTTGCTTACCCTCCCATAACGGAAGTGTATAATTTTCAGCTTCTACTTTCGGCCATGTAAAGCTTTCTGCACCAGTCGATTCCACTTCAATGTTTAAGTGGTCTTTTTTCTTTTCTAATTTTATTTTTACTTTTTGATCTGGATATTCCCACGATGTACGATCCTTTTCTTTTTTTACATTCGATACCTTCATTTTCGGTAGGGGTTGTGATGCCTGTTCCTTTACCCCCTCATGTTCTACAGTTAATGTGAATGTTTCTGGATTTACATCATAAGTAAAATCTTTATACGTCGATTTCTTTATTTTAGACTCTTGTACAGCATTACTACCTTTTACGTCACAACCGACTAAAGTCGAAAATGGCATAGTTGTTAGAAGACATATCGCTATCATTTTTTTCATCCTCTGCACCTCCACCAATGAATATACAGGTGGTTTGTTACAGGAATGTGGCAAAAAATAATAGAGCTAGCATTTTGCTAGCTCTATTTGGAGTATTAAAAGTTGATATGAACAACTATAATTCGCTTAGAAGACATGTAATACAGTAACTGCATTTTTTCTCAACAATTATGAAACTAAACAAATCAAAATTTTAACAAGTATTCTTTAACTGAAAAAATAAGTGTATACAATGTATCCTAAAAGTAGTACTAAAATGATTATCCCTGTACCTTTCCAATTCATACCGCCTGCTATATCAACTGGACTACCTGTTTCCGCTCTATTGAGTCCGTCATGTAAAGAACCCGTAGGATTACTTTTTAATTCACTTTGTCTCATACGCTCTCTTTTTTCTTCTGGTGACTCTTTATTCATTTAATCACCTCCAAAATGAATGCACTCTTTACTTACATTATTCAAAATCAACATTTGTTTTATATTTTTTTCCGAAAAAACCTAATTTAAAATAGGTTTGCAACGTAAAGAAAGCTAGCCATGCCAGCTTTCTTTACGATTCAATATGCTCTTCCTTATTTACAATAATACCTTTATGGTCGATTTCAAGCTCACATACTTTCATATCTGTAAATACTCTCGCTAATTGCTCAGCGATTTCTTGACGTTTCTCATATGGCGTTAATATAAAAATAGATGGTCCCGCACCGCTAAGTGCTGTACCGTACGCACCAAATTCTTTTGCGCATTTACGAATAGATGGTAATAACGGTACGAGTTCTAAACGATATGGCTCGTGAAAATGGTCTCTCTCCATCATTTCACCTACAACTTCCCACCGCTTTTGACATAATGCAGCTACTAATACGTTACTTATCGCACTAGCTTTAACTGCCTCATGAAACGGAAACATCTTTGGTAATACAGATCGACTTTCATCTGTATTTAATTCTTCATTCGGAATAAGAGAAATTACCCCTAACTCCTTGCTCTCAATTCTTACGACGGAAATATCCTTTCCATCAAGTGCTCCGATTACAGTTCCACCTAATATAGAAGCAGCAACATTATCAGGATGTCCTTCAAAATTTGTAGCAATTTGAACTTTTTGATCAGCAGTTAAGTTCAACTTGCCTAGTTGATTCGCAAGTTCTATCCCAGCTACAATCGCTGATGCACTACTTCCTAGCCCTCTTGTTAATGGGATATTACTAGTAACTTCTATTATATGGGGTGATATAGAAGGACAGACTTTACATGCCGTGCTAACGATTAAATTTTTATCGTCTGTCGGAATTGATTCTTCAAAGGAATGGATTACTTGCCATTTATCAGCTTTTTCTTTAACCACCACATCTAAATACAATGACAAAGCTATTCCAACTGAATCAAATCCAGGACCAACATTTGCCGTACTAGCAGGGACACGAACACTTAATGGTATCACGACATAATCACCCCTTTAATATGATCTTTAATCTGTTCTATATCATTTGACAAACTTGCGATGTCTAGTTGATTTGAAGAAATAGCGATATCAGGATCCTTCAAACCATTTCCAGTTAATACTGCAACAACTGTTTCTCCCTTTTTGATTTTTCCAGATTTAACATGTTTAATTACGCCAGCTAATGAAGCATTTGATCCTGGTTCAGCGAAAACTCCTTCAGTTTTTGCCAATAACCTATACGCATGTAAAATTTCTTCATCTGATACCATATCTATTTCACCACAAGACTGCTCGGCAGCCTCTACTGCATACGACCAACTTGCTGGGTTACCAATGCGAATTGCTGTTGCAATTGTTTCAGGCTCTTCAATTACATGCCCTTTTACAATTGCCGCTGCTCCTTCTGCTTCAAAGCCATGAATTCTTGGCTTCTTATAACCTTTTTCTTTCTCATATTCACAGAAGCCTTTCCAATATGCTGTAATATTCCCTGCGTTCCCAACAGGGATAGCTAGAACATCTGGTGCATTTTGCAATTGGTCACAAATTTCAAATGCTGCTGTTTTTTGTCCTTCAATTCGATAAGGATTCACTGAATTTACTAATGTAATCGGCTCTTCTGCAGCAATATTTCTTACAGCCTTAAGTGCATCATCGAAATTCCCTTCTATTGAAATAATTTCAGCTCCATAAGCGACCGCTTGCGCTAATTTTCCATGCGCAATCTTTCCTTCAGGGATTACGATTATACATTTCATCCCAAGACGTGCCGCATATGCTGCAGCTGATGCTGATGTATTACCTGTTGATGCACAAATGATTGCTTCTGAACCTTCTTCTTTCGCCTTAGCAACTGCCATCACCATACCACGATCTTTAAAAGAACCTGTCGGATTCGCTCCTTCGTACTTACCATATAGCTGAATCCCTAATTGCTTTGATATATTTAATAACGGAATAAGAGGTGTGTTTCCTTCCATTAAACTGACATCAGGTGTGTTTTCATTCACCGGTAAATAAGAAGCATATTGTTTTAATAGTCCTTTATACATATTGTTTTTCCTCCTCAATAATGTAGTAACTGTTTATTTCACTTGCGACAGCTTCTATCGCTCCTAAAACTCGTTCGAATTGATACTTGGAAGTTCGATGTGTCACAACAACAACTTCTGCCAGTTCACGGTTTAAAGGTAATTGAATAACTTCTTTTAAACTTACAGAATAATTAACGAAACATTCTGTTATTTTTTGTAACATCCCAGGCTCATCTCGTAATGAAATACGCAAGAAATATTTCGAAACTACTTCTTCATCACCTTGTAATTCATAAGGAACTGGTTCTTTTAACGCACTTTTATTTTTCGGCACTTGATTCATATTTTTAACGATGGAAATAATATCACTTACTACAGCAGAACCAGTTGGCAACTTTCCAGCTCCAGGTCCGTAAAACATTACTTCTCCTACCGCTTGACCGTGAACATATACTGCATTAAATTCATTATTTACATTCGATAATGGATGACGACTTGGTAAAAGTGTCGGTTCTACACTTAAATGAATGGCTGATCCTTGTTTTTCTGCTTTCCCAATTAACTTCATAGTAAATCCTAACTTTTCAGCCATTTGTAAATCTTCTTTTTCGACCTTTCGAATCCCTCTTACTTGCACATCATCTAATGAAACATTCATCGAAAAACCTAAGTTTGCAAGAATTGCTACCTTTCTCGCCGCATCTAGTCCATCTACATCTGCTGTCGGATCCGATTCTGCAAAACCTAATTTTTGTGCTTCCTGTAAAGCCTCTTCATAAGACCACCCATTTTGACTCATTTTTGTTAACATATAATTTGTTGTACCATTTACAATTCCCATTATTTTTTCAATTTGATCTGATGCTAGCCCGTCAGTTAGTCCTCTTAACACTGGAATACCGCCTGCTACGCTCGCTTCATAACATAAATCACAATCATTATCGTTTGCCAGTTGAAGAAGCTCTGCACCATATACAGCCATTAAGTCTTTATTTGCTGTTACGACATGTTTTTTATTTTCTAAAGCCTTAACAATATGCTGTTTTGCTTCTTCAATTCCGCCCATTACCTCTACTACAATATCAATATTTGAATCATTTAGAACTTCATCTGCATGACTTGTGACTGCAATTCCGTCAATACAAACATCGCGTTCTTTTTCCAAATCACGTACAACGACTGTTTTCACTTTCACTTCGTATCCTGTATCAAGGGCGATTTTTTTATAATGTTCTTTCAAAATATGAACAACACCACTTCCGACCGTGCCTAAACCTAATACCCCAACATTTATAACGTTATTCATCTTCTAATCTCCTCCTAAAAGTTTAATTGTTACACCTATAAATCACCTTACTCTGCTTTTTTGTCATGCAGGTGGTGGTTATTTCCGTACTTATAAATAGTTTCATGTTACCGCACCTCCCTTCAAAGTAATAAAAAAAACACACCCATCCCTAGGAAAGGGACGAATGTGTTTTCGTGGTTCCACCCTTGTTCCAATCTAGACGTATTTCTCCCTAGATTGCTCAAGTTCAGATAACGGCTGATACCGTCAATAATTACTAGATTACTCGTTCACTATTGAAGTTCAAAGGTGGTAAAATCATTTCTCGTGTTAGGAAGCTCACACCCTTGGCTTCCCTCTCTGTAAACCGTAAAAATGATTTCTTGTCCTTATCGTTACTTTTTCGTTCATGTTTATTTGTTAACTCATTATACTCGCATAAAAAACAAAATCAATACTATTTTTTAATTATTTTAAATTTTCAATCTATAAATCCGTAAAAAAACACACTCATCCCTAGGAAAGGGACGAATGTGTTTTCGTGGTTCCACCCTTGTTCCAATCTAGACGTATCTCTCCCTAGATTGCTCAAGTTCAGATAACGGCTGATACCGTCAATAATTAATAGATTACTCGTTCACTATTGAAGTTCAAAGGTGGTAAAATCATTTCTCGTGTTAGGAAGCTCACACCCTAGACTTCCCTCTCTGTAAACCGTAAAAATGATTTCTTGTCCTTATCGTTACTTTTTCGTTCATGTCTATTTGTTAACTTATTATAGTTATCAACTTTTTAAAAAGCAAGCCTATTTTTACTAACTATTTTCAAGAATTTTTTTTATTATATTTTACAATAGCATTATGCAACCGCCACTCAATTTACCTATTTTGTTATTTCTCCAGTTTATAAATCAACGGTTCATATATAAGTTCCCCATTCTAAAACCCGTACATATCCACCTTACAAAACTATATCAATAAAATTTTCAATACAATCTTTTTGTATAACTTTCTTCTAAAGAACGTGCAACATCTTCTTCTGAAGTATTCACTTTCGCATGCTCCAGCAACATTTTTGCTGCTGATGGTAACTCTTTTTTATTTAACCAAGATTCTGGATCCCACATCTTAGAACGAATAAACGCTTTTGCACAATGAATATAACACTCTTCTATTTCAACAACAATTCCAAGCAACGGATTGCGTCCATTCGCCTGCATTTCTTTCAAAATTTCTTCGTCGTTTGTAATATACGCTCGGCCATTTATTCTGAGTGTCTCCCCAAGACCTGGAATAAAAAAGATTAGTCCTACACGTGGATTTGAAATAATATTCAAAATGGAGTCTATACGACGATTTCCTGGTCTTTCTGGAATGATAATTTTATTATTATTGAGTACGTATACAAATCCAGGTGCGTCTCCTCGCGGTGAGGCGTCACACTCCCCCAACTTATTTCCAGTGGATAATACTAGAAACGGAGATTTAGAAAGAAAATCTACGCAATGGTTGTCTAATGATGAAATAACTTTTTTCAATGCTCGCTCACTTGGTTGCCCCAATATTTTCCGTAACTCTTCCTCTGTTGAAATAATCGATTTTATTTCCATACGCTCTATCTCCACTTATAATCGCCCCTTTTTCTTTATTTTCCCAAAATTCAATACGAATATTGTATAATAAAATTTGCAGAAAGGGGAATTAAAATGACAGAGTGGTTAACAATATTTGATTCTGAAAGAAATACACTTGGGAAGAAATTACGCGATGAAGTGCATCGTGACGGTGATTGGCACGAAACATTTCATTGTTGGTTTGTAGAAAAAGATAATGAAGATATGTTTTTATATTTCCAATTACGCTCTAAAAATAAAAAAGAAGCTCCATGTATATGGGATATTACTTCAGCTGGACATATTATGCATGATGAAGATGTACAAATTGGTGGTCTTCGTGAAATTGAGGAAGAATTAGGGCTTTCCTTTCAAACTAATGATTTAACATACAAGGGAATCTTTAAAATAGATTATGAAATTTCAAATCTTACTGATCGTGAATTTTGTCATATGTATTTTCACAATGTCATCAATCCACTTCCATTCGCACCAGGTGAAGAAGTAGACGATGTGATGAAAGTACATGCAACTTCTTTTCTACAACTATTAAAAGGAGAGATTTCATCTTTAACGACTATTTCAGTCTTAAACAATACATCGATTACGATAACATTTGAAGATATTTATCCGTATGATCTTGCATACTATGAATTTGTTATAGAGCAAGGAAAAGAATTATTAAAAAATAATAGTTTATAAATAAAATAGGACTCCTAGCATAATATTGCGTAGAGTCCTATTTTTTATTATTGTTCAAGTATTTTTAATCTACTCTCTACTTGTATAAATAAACGAATGATTAATAACAGCATAACCACTATAATCGCTATTATTGTATGTGGATATCTAAACAGTATACTAATAACACTTCCAATTAACATCATGATAAATCCGTTTTGCTTCATCACTTCTGCACTATACCTGTTACCCGCATCCCATAATTCCTTATTTTTCATAGATCGTTTCGTACGATAACCATATGCCGCATTAATATCGGTCGGTGGATTTTTTTGAAGAATAATTGCCGCAAGTATAAAAATAATACCAATCAATATGCTTATTCCTATGTTTACTAGTGCATCAATCAATTATATCCCCCCCCCCTAACTTACACTTTCATTATACGACACACCCCTTATTTTTCCAATTTATAACACATTCACTTTCTTTCTTTCGATGTCTGGAACATACTTGGAAGTGTTACAAAACGTGCCCCTTTCGTTTTTAACTGCGGAATGATTTTGTCTAGTGCATCAACAGATCCTTGTAAATGCCCACCTGGAGTAGAATGCTGCAGTATGACACTACCTGGAAATGAATTCCCTAACACATTATTTGTAATCGTATCGGCACTTACACCTTTCCAATCAACTGTATCAACACTCCACTGTACAATCATAAAATTTTGCTCAGTTGCCCAATTCAATTGATTTTCAAGTATTTCACCATACGGTGGACGTATAAATTTAGGAGCATAGCCGGCTAAACGTTTTAATATTTCTTCCGTTTTTATAATTTGATTACGGTACTCAGCGTCATTTACTTTCGCTAAATTCGGATGATTGTACGTATGATTACCAATTACATGCCCTTCATTTGCAATACGCTTTACTACGTTCGGAAATTTTTCTGCGTTTTCACCAAGTAAGAAAAAAGTAGCTTTTACATTATGTTGTTTTAACTTATCTAATATTTTTGGCGTGAATTCTGAATCTGGTCCATCATCAAATGTAAGAGCTACTTCCGCTTTATTATACGGTCCTGAAAATGCGTACGCATATTTTTCAACCCATGTAAATGGTGTCCACGATCCACGATCATCTGCTTTCATTTGTACTTCATAGCTTTGAGGGATATATGCGTATGGCAATGCGCTTATATAGTCTCCATAATAAAATGAGTTATATGGCATATAAGCATACGAAACATCTCGTTCTAGTCCCCATTGATATGGATCAAACATTTCTGGCGAATAAAAATAATACATGATAAAAAACCTCCCTAAATTTTCATATGTAATTCATCTGCACTTTGTTAGAGAAATTGTTATTCATAAACAAAAATAAGACTGTCCTTAATTAGGACAGTCTTACTGCTTACTATTATTAATAAATCGATGTACTATCTTTTGGCAAAGCTTTCACATGTTTTAAATAGTTCGTCACTTTATCATCATCATCTTGCGGATATTGATATTCATATGTGTTAGCGATTTCGTTCGCCACTTCCCTAAATAAATCACCCATGACAAAGAATGACTCCCATATGTTTTCATATTCTGCATTAGAAAATGTTCTTTTAAATTGCACCCACATATCTTTTTCAATATATTGCTCGAAATGCTTTCCAAACTTCCCTGCATTAACTGTAAAATCTGTTTTCATACCAATATACCATTCTAGCATTACGATGAACATATCTCGCACTGGTCCCTCAAGCATTCCTTTTGCATAAGAAAGCTCTTCTCTCCATAGCCCTTTTGCCACATTCGTACTACACCACCAAAATTCATTACAACAATCCAAAAACTCTTTTTCTGTAGGCTTTTTTATTAAGTAATCTTTATCGCTTGCTGGCGGGACTCCTTCCATACACTTATCTTTATCGAGAAGTAATTTACTTAAACTATCTTGTCCAACGAACTTTTTTATTAACTCAACTGGAACTAGCGTTAAATCAATCCGATTCCCATCCATGAACTGCATTAAATACGGAAACTTCCCATCTTCATCTGGTTGAACTAACGACATTTCTTCTGGCATTTGTACTATCATTATTTCTCCAAATCTATGAACCCAATTATGATTAGACGTAAAAGATTGTATATCATTTACAACATACATAATATCATAGTCTTGAAAACAATCTCTTTTCACATTTGGATTTACACGCGATCCATTCATGATAACTGCTCGAATTCTTCCATCCTCTTTTGCTGTATTAATAATTAAGTCTAGCATTTCTTTTTCAGTTCTCATCTACTTATAGCCTCCAATTTTTTGATATATAATATAGTGTTATGTATGTCGGAGGCCCACGAGCTAATCTCGTTATACAAGATACATGTTATAATTTTTCAAACATCTTTTTCATTCTATCTATCTCCTTACCTCATTCTTTTACGATTGCCATTACAAATCCATCGTATCCCTTACTTCCGACAGTTTGAAGCGCTGTAGCACTAACACGTGGCTCAGCAGCTATTAATTCATAGAAACGACGTATCCCTTGTACACGAGGATCGGTACTAGTATTGTCAATAACTTCTCCTTCACGTACTACGTTATCCCCAATAATTACAGTACCCGGTCGTAATAGTTTTAGTGCCCATTCAAAATAAGCAGGGTTATTTTGTTTATCAGCATCTATAAAAATAAAATCAAACGGTTCATACTTCTCGTTTTCTATTTGTTGTAAAGAATCTAACGCTAATCCTGTTCGTATTTCAATTTTATCAGTCAAATTAGCACGCTCAATATTGCTACGTGCAATTTCAGCATGTTTTTCACTTGCTTCCAATGTAACAACTCGGCCTCCAGATGACAATGCTCTAGCAAGCCATATCGTGCTATACCCGCCTAGCGTGCCAATTTCTAAAACATTACGAGCCCCTTGAATTTGTACTAATAGTTGTAAAAACTTCCCTTGCATTGGTGATACATCATGTGCTGGCAAATTAGCTGCAACATTAGTTTGAAGAACCCCTTCTAATGTAGAATCTTTCGGTATTAATACATCACTCATATATTGATCAACAGCCGTCCATTTTTCAATTGTACTCATGTAAATACCATCCCTTTCAATTTCCCAATGCTTTCTACCATTCACTTTTAATTATACCGAAAATTCTGTCTCCAATACAAAAAATAAAGAAGGGACATCTACCCCTTACAGAATAGATATCCCTTCTTTTAAAGTTAAATTTACTTCCTATGGATTAGTAGACCAAAGCCCAGCAGATTTAATAAATGTACGTTTATTTAATTTCAGCTGCGCTACGATAAATTCTGCAATATCTTCTGCTTGCATTACTTTATCAGGGTTTCCATCAGTTAACCCTAAATCTACAGCCATATCAGTCGCTACTGTACTTGGAGTTAAAGCTGTTACACGAATGTTATGTTTGCGAACTTCCATCGCTAACGATTCTGTTAGGCCAAGGACACCAAATTTAGAAGCACTATATGCACTTGTTACAGGTGCACCTTTTTGTCCTGCTGTAGATGAAATGTTAATGATATCACCAGATTGTTGTTCAATCATGCTCGGTAAAGCAGCACGAGTTGCATAATATACACCCATTAAGTTTACTTGAATGATTTTTTCCCAATCAGCAACATCTAGTTCTAAAAACTTACCGAATTTAGAAATACCAGCGTTATTAATTAAAATATCGATAGATCCTAAACCATTTTTTAACGTTTCAATCGCAGTTGTTACTTCTTCGTATGAAGAAACATCAGCAGTTGCAATAACGGCTTTTACACCTTCTGCTTCTACTTCTTTCGCTACAGCTTTTAAGTTTTCTTCTGAACGAGCTAATAAGCCTACATTTACGCCTTCTTTCGCTAATGCGATTGCTACAGCGCGACCAATCCCTCTACCTGCTCCTGTAATTAAAGCATTTTTACCTTGTAATAATTCTGCCAAGTATAACACTCCTTAATCATCTCTGTTATGTATTATATTAAAATTGTATCTATGTTTATGTAAAAAGGCAATGATGCACTTTCATGTGCGTAGGTTACTTGTAGGTAACTATAGAAAATTACTATTAATTCATTGCACATATTTATCCTTATTCATGCAAAATAAAGACACCCTCCTCATAAGAGAGTGTCTGCGTATGAAATAAAAAATGGTTCTTTATCACTACACTATTTTTCTTCATAATTAGGAATACACACAATAAATTCAGTGCCATTCCCTTCCTCACTCTCAACTTTTATTTCCCCATGATGAAGATCGAGTACTTTTTTTACAATAGCTAAACCTAAGCCACTTCCTCCATAGGCACGATTTCGTGAAGAATCCGCTTTATAAAAACGCTCAAAAATATGTTGTTTCTGTTCTTCTGATATACCGATTCCCGAATCATGGATGCGCACTTCCACTACTGTTTCATGTTCCTTTAACTGAATAGTAATCGTGCCACCGCTTGGAGTAAATTTAATACTATTATGAATTAAATTAATCCACACTTGACTCATACTTTCTTGGTCAGCAATAACATGTACTTTTTCTAAATCTAGTTCTAACTCGATTTCTTTTTCAGCCCAGAGCGGTTCACTATTTAACACAATTTGCTTTAACTGCTGATCTAATCGATAACTCACTCTTTCTGGTATATACTCTTCTGATTCTAAAAGAGTTAGCTTCAATAAGTTTTGACTTAGTTTAGATAATCTCGTTGTTTCAGTTTCAATAATGGTAAGATAATGTTTTCTTTTTTCCTCAGAAAGATTATCGTCTTGTAGTGCTCTAGCAAACCCTTTTATAGAAGTTAATGGTGACTGTATTTCATGAGAAACATTCGATACAAATTCTTGTCTCATTTTCTCCATCGTATTCAGTTCATCTGTCATATCATTTATACTTTTTACGAGCACACCAATTTCTCCATCATACTTTTCTTCATTTCGTATTTTTACGGAGAAGTCTCCTTTTGCAATTTTTTGTATCGGTTCAATAATAGTCCAAATCATTGCCTCTCGTTTTGGCCTCATTAATATTCCAATTAATGTCCAAATAAGAATAATAAATACAAAACCGACCATATCACTAATTAGAAAGGCAACAAATGGCGATACGTTTACGTCAAAAGCATTCAATATACTAGTTGCTACATAAAATGCGATAGACCAAATGATAGTAAGAAAAGAAAAGAGCGCTAATACCGCTCCAAATACTTTCAGCATCTTCAACTTACTCATCCGTTTTCTTTTTCTCATTTACTTACCTCTAAGCGATACCCTAATCCTCTTATTGTTTTAATACTAAAATTCGACTGTTCTTCTTGAAACTTCTCACGTAACCGATTAATATGAACGTCTAGTGTACGTTCATTCCCTTCAAAGTCATATCCCCATATTTCCTCAATTAATTGCTCTCTCGAACAAGTTCTTCCCGATTTAGACCCTAAAGTAAAGAGTAACTCAAATTCTTTTAACGGTAACGTAACCGTTTGTTCTCCAGATGTAACTTCGAATGTTTTACGATTTAATAATACATTTCCAACTTGAATCGATTGTGAAACTGTAATTTGGTAACGTTTCAATAATGCCTTTACTCTCACTACTAGTTCTATAGGGTCAAATGGCTTTACAAGATAATCATCTGTTCCAAGGTGAAATCCTTTTACTTTTTGTGATGTTTCCCCTTTGGCAGTTAGCATCAGAACCGGGATATCATAGTATTTTCTTAATTCAAAACATACATCAAATCCATCCATATTTGGCATCATGATATCAAGAATAACCATATCGACTTTTACGTCATCCATTTTCCGAAGTGCATCTACTCCATCAATTGCCTCATATGTTTGAAAACCTTCTCGTTCTAAAAATACAGAAACGAGTTCCCTAATGTGTGGATCGTCGTCTACTATTAAAATTTTAGGTATCAAAGGAACCATTTCCTTTCTACTTAGCATCTAATATATTTTTTTAAAATGCACCCTCTTTAATTTTCAATTGTTGCGTTGCAAACTCACGATACATATCATGCGTCTGTAATAATTCATCATGCGTACCACTACCTGTAAGATTCCCTTTTTCAATAAAGATAATTTTATCTGCATCTACAACAGTAGAAAGTCTATGCGCAATCACTAACGTTGTTCTGCCTTTCATTAAGTTATTTAACGCTTTTTGAACGACAGACTCAGATTTACTATCTAAGCTTGAAGTTGCCTCATCGAGCATAAGAATTTGCGGATTTCGAAGTAACGCTCGGGCAATGGCAATTCGCTGTCTTTGTCCACCAGAAAGCTTCACACCGCGTTCTCCAACTTCTGTTGCATAACCGTTTGGTAAGTCATGAATAAATGCATCAACATATGCCATTGCTGCTACTTTTTCAATTTCTTCATCCGTTACTTCACCTTCAACGCCGTAACAAATATTATCACGAATCGTTCCATCGATTAACGGACTATCTTGTGATACGTAACCGATTTGACGTCGCCATGACTGTAATGAATAACTCGTAATTGATTCTTTTCCTAATTTAATGGCACCACTAGTTGGCTCATAAAAACGTTCCAGTAATGAGAATAACGTTGTTTTCCCACTACCACTTGGTCCTACAATCGCTGTCACTTTTCCAGATTCAATTGTAAAATCAATATTTTTCAAAACTTGCTCTTCTTCGTTATACTCAAAATGTACATTTTCAAGAACGATCGGTTGCTTAGCATTTGTCACTTTCACACCAGTTTCATGATCTTCTACTTTATATTCTAAAATCGTACTAATTCTTTCCGTTGCACCAATTGCCTTTTGGAATTGTGTAAAGAACATAGATAATTGACTCATCGGCATTACAATTTGAACTAAATACAAAATAAACGCTACAAGTTCACCAGTTGTTAATGCACCGCTAGAAACTCTCATCCCGCCATATCCTACGATAATAACAAGTAGTGCCATTAAAACAAACGACATAACTGGCGAAATTAATGCTTGCACTTTTCCTTCTTTCAAACCAAATTGTAATAACTTTTGTATGCCTGTATTACCCGTTTCATATTCTCTTTTTTCTGTATTTGAAGATTTCACTAAACGAATTTCTGATAACACTTGCGTTAACACACTTGTAAAAGATGCCGTTTCATCTTGAAGCGCTTTTGAAATCTTATACATTTTTCGTCCAAGTGGAACTAAAATTAATACAGACAACGGAATAACCGTTAAAAGTAACGCAGTCATTTTCCAATCTAACACAAATAATACAATTAACGATCCAACAATTGAAATACCACCTGTTAATAAGTTTGACAAATGCTCAGAAATTAAGGTTTTCACAACACCTGTATCATTCGTCATACGGCTAATGGTATCACCTGTTCTATTTTGATCGTAATAAGATACCGGCAAGATAAGTACCTTTTTCCACAAACGTTCTCTTAGTCCCGCTACAATCTTCTGCCCAATATAATTTAGTAAATATATAGACAACCCTGCCGCAATAGTTTGCATTACAAAGAAAGCAACTAACCCAACAATTTGTCCTGCACTAATTGAAGAAAGCGAAAAATTATCTACTAATCCTTTTGTTAGCATAGGAATAAATAAACTCGCTCCCGTAGAAAGCAAACTCATTAATAACGCAAAAATTAAAATTCCTTTCGGAGGATTTGTATCTTGAATAAGGCGTAAAAACTGCCTCCAGCTCCCTTTTTTCTTCATTTCATTTCTAACTTCCATTCCTGTTCATCTCCTCATGTTAAACCAAACTATTCTTTCTAAAATTAGAATACGATACAAATGTAAACTGAATGTAAACACACTTTTTCTATTTTTACAAAATATACATAAAAACTCATCTTTACAACAGATATAAACATCTGATATTATTACCTGGTACTTAATATTATTCTATGTGAATTATAGATAAATAATTTAAAACACGATATAAATCTCCAGTTAGTGAAAGGAGTATCCTTTTTGCAAACAAATATACATTCTGAAAAGGAAACAATTATTTTTATTCATGGATTAGTTGGCAATCGTCGCGCCTTCAAAAAGGAGCAAAAACGATTTTCTGCCTCCTACAACATTATAACTTATGACTTATTAGGTCACGGTGATGATAAAGGAGAAGCAATCGACTTTTCATTACAGCGTCTCGTAGATCAATTATTAAACTTATATGAACAAGAAGGTATTAAAAAAGCTCATATTTGTGCGCTAAGTTACGGCTGTTACATCTCTACAATTTTTGCACAAATGCATCCAGAAAAAGTATTAAGTATTTGTCATATTGGAGGACATTACAATAACCCTTCTCGCTTATATAGCGTATTCCAAAATTTTTGGGAGAAGCGAGGGGATGAATACTCTAAATGGCTCTCTCAATACGCAAATACTATTTTTCCAAGTGGTATACTAAAAGCAAATCCGTTTGCAGTCATTTCAAGAAATATTTACTACCGTTTCGGATTACAATTACATTCATCCATTATTGCCCAGTCATTACGACATCGGTTAGAATTCGATTTAAAGTCTAAATTAAAATCACTTCCTCACCCTATACTATGGGTAATGGGAGAGCATGATCATCTCTATAAATCTTGTCTATTTGATTTGAAATCTATTTTACCTAACGTTCTATATAAGGAAATACCTTTAGCAGGACATGCAGCGAACTTATTTCGTCCTAACTATTTCCATGACTTATATGATCGATTTTTAAATGGAAATTTAAAATAAAAACTATTAAACTTCCAATTTATACAACTATAAAAAGGCTTCCCAAGTTTCCTTGGAAAGCCTTTTCTCTATACGAAAAGTATATAAAACTACTTTTTCTTAGTATGCTTTTGTGTAACCTAATAGGTGCTTGCTCCAGTAAGAGTTACTTACAGAACTAATACGTACACCAGTTGCATCTGTTTCTGCACTAATGAACTGACCGTTTCCTAAGTAAACACCCATGTGAGAAGGACCTGATTTATAAGTATTTTGGAAGTATACTAAATCACCTGGTTGTGGATTGCTAGTTTTTGTTTTAGAGCTCCAGTATCCAGCAACTGTTTGACGAGCGCCTTTATGACCAGTTTGATTTAATACGTAGTGAATGAATCCACTGCAGTCAAAACCAGCAGGTGTTGTACCAGCAGTTCTGTATGGTGAACCATTTAAAGATCTAGCGAATCCAGCGATTGAAGATGTATCTCCACCTGTTGTTGGTTTTTGTACGTCTTTACCTGGTTGTTGAACGTTATTTGTAACGTTATTGTTATTGTTATTGTTATTGTTATTTGTAACGTTGTTTACTCCGCCTTTTACAAACTTAACGAAGTCTGCACTTACGTAACCCGTGCGGCCGTTATGGTTAATTTTGTACCAGCCATTTTCAGCGCCAGTAACGTTTAGTACTTTACCATTTGTTACTCCACCGATTACAGCGTTGTATGTAGCTGGGCCTGTACGTACTTTTAAAGCACCAGTGTTAACAACATAAGAACCACCAGTTTGAACTGTTGTAGTATTGTTGTTTGTAGTTGGTTGTTGTGTTTGGTTAGATACAGCAGAACCACCTTTTGTTACGAAGTCTTTGCTTACGTATCCAGTTCCACCATTGAAGTTGATTTTAAACCAATCTTGTACTTCACCTACAACTTGTACTGTTTTACCTTTGTTTACAGAACCTAATACTGTATGAGATGTACTTGGGCCGGTACGTACGTTAAGTGAAGAAACGTTTACTGTGTAAGTACCTGTTCCTTGTTGAACAGTCGTTCCTGTTTTGCCACCAGTCGTTACGAAGTCACCACTTACATAACCTGTTTGACCATTTACGTTTACTTTGAACCAACCGTTTTCTTGTCCAACTACTTGTAGCACTTGACCTGATTTCACTTTAGAAATAACGTTATGTCCTGTACCAGCACCTGAACGAACATTTAATACATCAGCAGTTACTGTGTATTTTAATTCAGAAGTTGTTTCTACAGTTTTTGTTTCAGTTACAGTCGTTTGAGTTTGAGTTTGAGTTTGTCCATTAATTTCTTTTAGCGCTTCATTTGAAACTTGTGCATGAGCAGAATCCATTCCTGGAACTGCAACGCCAGCTACAGAAGCTGCTGCTAAACCTGCAATTACTTTTTTCATAAGTTGTCTTTACTTCCTTTCCCTACTATCCTCTTAAAAAAAACTTAAAACTTTAATACTTTACAATATTATCAAAGTAAAATATTCATCCAGTTCCATTTTTTAGCAAGAGTTTTATTTTTCACACAGAGTTCATTTTAAATGAACAAAGTGAAATCCGTGTGAACTTCATGTGAACTTTATCATTAATTATAGTGTTTTTGCAATGATTTTTTCAAATTTCTTATATATCGCATGAAAATTCGACATTTCATTTAATATCTCAATATAAAACATCCCTTTTCTATCTTCTATAAAAAATTCTATTAACCTAATACAAACCACATTATGTATTTCCTTATAAAGCTCCTTACATGAAGTATACTTTCATCATGACAAAAATCACTCTATTTATCAATAGTATAATATTTTTAGAAAACTAAATTTCTATACTATCTACAATTTTGAAATAATTTGACGAATTGTAAGATTTATTTCACAAAAACCATTTCTCCTTTAAAGAAAACACACACTATACCAACTGTTTTCTTTTCCGATAATGGAATTTATAGGATAATCATAGTATTATATATCATAATAAAACTTTAATTAGTAAAGGTTTTATCCCCCCGCTAATTATTAACCCTCACTACTCGGGCTACCCATTAATGCGGAATTTTATTGGAATAAAAAGAGGAGGCATATTTGTGAGAAATATAATAGATGATCCAATACAAAAAAATATAGAGCTATACTATGCTTTTATTCAATTCGTTTCAATGATAACATTACAAAAAGTATCAGCTATTGAAATACGTAAAAATGAATTAAAAAATCAGATGAAAAATGCTGGACAAAAAAACCCTTATTACGTATAAAAAAGGTGAACAGGTTATATTCCTGTTCACCTTTTATCAAATTATTTTATTTATAAATTTTCACACGGTTTTCTAACGGTTGGAATTCTTTTTCACCAGCATGTACTACCGGTTTACCAAATGGCATTTGCGCAGTGAGCTTCCAATTTGCTGGAACATCCCACTCTTTTCTCACTTCTTCATCAATTAGCGGATTGTAATGCTGCAACGTAGCACCAAACCCTTCAATTTCTAAAGCTGTCCAAATTGCAAATTGTAACATTCCTGATGATTGCTGAGACCAAGTTGGGAAATTATCTTTATATAATGCAAAGTTTGCTTGAAGGCCTTCCACAACTTCACTGTCTTCAAAATATAAAACCGTTCCATAACCACTTTTAAATGCATTCATTTTTTCTTCAGTAGGTGCAAAGTTATTTTCAGGTACAATTTTTCTTAATGTTTCTTTCGTAATATCCCATAATTTATCATGTTGTTCTCCTAATAAAACAACAACGCGAGCACTTTGAGAATTAAAAGCTGAAGGTGTATGTTTTACAGCATGATAAATCACTTCTTGAATTTTTTCATCAGAAACTACTTGCTCTTTACTAATTGCATAAATAGATCTTCTGTCTTCAATTGCTGAGTAAAAATCTTTTGCCATCATAATTCCCTCCAATTTTCAATTGAGGCTATTTCATATGTATATGTCATATTACGCCCCTCAAACTTATTATTAATAAGCTTATAACTTTATAATATCACAGCAACAAATAAACTCAAATGATAACACTTGTATTTAGAATCTTTTTCCTTTTTAAAGTTAAAATAAAAAGACCGTTTGTTGTTATCTAAAATTAGTAACAACAAACAGTCTTACTTATGTAGCGATCTAGATTCGTATTTTACTTAATTAACTAATCCAAATGCATACGACATTAACTTATTTGTCTCTGTAAAACGTTTTGTTTTACTTGATGTCCCCATGACCACTGTAATAATTCGATTATCACCTTGCTTTGCAGTCCCCGTAAAACAGTATCCTGCGCTATCTGTAAATCCAGTCTTTAGTCCATCCATTCCTTCTATATATAAACTTTTATTATTTTTATTTAACATGTCGTTTGTGCTTATAACATTAATATTATTAAATGCTAGCTGACTTTGACGTAAGTGAGTCACTTCTAATATTTCCGGATAATCTTTTATAAGATGATACGCCAATTGTGCTACATCACCAGCCGTCATTTTTGTTTCACTTCCATCTGGCTCTTGTAATCCAGAAGCATTTGCAAATTTAGCATGTTCCGACATTTTTAACTGTTTCGCTTTTGCATCCATAAGCTGAACGAAATCTTTCTCCGATTTTGCCATATGTTCTGCTAAAGCCACAGCTGAATTATTAGCTGACTCAATCATTAATGCATGATATAAATCTTTAACAGTTAATGTGTCATTAACTTGTACTGGGATTCTCGCTCCCTCTGTTTGTGCCGCCTTCGCACTCATTTTAACTGGATCTTCCCAGCGAACTTTCCCGTTATGTATACTCTCTAGTAGGAGATACGCTGTCATCATCTTAGACATACTAGCCGGTGCAAAAGCTTCATTTTCATTATATTGATAAATAATATCTCCATCACTCGCATCGATAATCATAGCCGCTTTTGCGTTAATTTCTGGTGGGATGTACTTTGGCGGGACTACTTTTTCAGTAAATCCTGCTTTAGGTAGTTCTGCCACTTGCAAAGGTTGTCCTTCTACATTCGCTACGCTCTTTTGATTTCCTTGGAATAAGAACCAACATATCCCTAAAATAATGACTAATAGGACTGTCATCCTTCCCCATTTTAACCGATTCATTTCAAAACTCCTTTAGCAAACCTTTTATACACTCACATTTAACCTTAACAACAATTCCTTTATACAGTCAAGGTAAAAAGTATATTTATTCATATACAGTAATTATTATTTTAATTTGTTTATGTTACACTAATAATACTGAAATATAAGAATATTCAACAATAAAATCTTGTAAATAAACTATTTAATAGAAGGGATTCATACAAATGCTACTTCCAAAATCATTAAAATATGGAGACACAATTGGGATCTACTCTCCTTCTTCACCAGTAACCTACACTTCCCCAAATAGATTCGGACGAGCAAAATCTTACTTACAACAGAAAGGGTTTCATATATTAGAAGGTTCATTAACAGGTCGATATGATTTTTATCGTTCTGGTAGTATACAAGAGCGTGCTGATGAACTAAATGCCTTGATAAGAAACCCTAATATTTCTTGTATTATGTCAACAATTGGTGGGATGAATTCAAATTCAATATTACCTTATATTGATTATGATGCTTTTCTAAATAACCCTAAAATAATGATTGGATATTCAGATGCAACTGCTTTATTACTAGGAATTTATGCTAAAACAGGAATCCCTACATTTTATGGGCCAGCTCTCGTCCCTTCCTTTGGCGAATTTGAACCTTTTGTTAATTGTACATACAAATATTTTGCAGAAACTTTACTACATGATCAATCTCTTCCTTATCATATAAAACAACCATTATTTTGGTCAGATGAATTTATTAATTGGGAAGAAAAGACGAAGGAGAAAGAACTTCGACCAAACAATTGGATTTCAGTAATTGACGGAAAAGCTACTGGCCGTATTATTGGCGGGAATTTAAACACGATACAAGGAATTTGGGCTAGCCCCTATATGCCACATATTCAAGAAGGCGATATTCTCTTTATTGAGGACAGTTCAAAAGATGCAGCTACTATCGAAAGAAGCTTTTCATTCCTTAAAATTAACGGTGTATTCGATAAAATTTCAGGTATCATTCTTGGAAAACATGAGCAATTTGATGATTGTGGTACAAATCGAAAACCTTTTGAAATACTGTTAGAATTACTTCAAAATCAAAGAATTCCTTTTCTAGCTGACTTCGATTGTTGCCATACACATCCAATGATCACCATGCCTATTGGTGTTCAAGTAGAGATGGATGCAACAAATAAAACGATACATATTATAGAACCTTGGAAAAAATGAATGCATGGCTTCTATTGTTTTACAATAAAAGCCATGATACTATGTAATTTGGAATGTGAAAGATTAAACAAAATAGGTTCCAATATCTATTATTAGAAAAATTAGGTATAAATATATATTTATATGCAAAAGAGAGTGAATAAATGAAACCAACTATTAAAAATTATGTATTTTTACATGTAGCTTTTTGATATATTCTATCATTATGGTTTACATGAAATGGGCAGCTCAATTCCCAATTGCTTCCACCTAATTTTTGTTACTTATTTCGGACTAGTTGTACTTTTATTCGGATATGCAATGTTATGGCAACAAGTAATTAAACATTTCGAAATTTCAAAAGCATATTCACATCGCGGGATTATTATACTATGGTCAATGCTTTGGTCAGTATTTCTATTTGGAGATACGATTTAGTGGAATCATTTACTTGGTGCAGCTATTATTATCGTTGGTGTAATCGTTTATTGTATCCAATAATAAAAAGCTCCGTTTATCACAAACGGAGCTTTTTACTATTGACCTAAATTTTGCACCTTATCTTTCAAATCTCGAACTTGATCTACCGTCTGCATAAGCTCTGAGTTTTTAAATTGCTCTACATCCACTTTTCCTTCTTCTATCTTTGTCATCGCCGTATCAATTAACGTATTTAACTTTTCGTTATATCCGACGATTTGTTGATGAAGATCCTTTGCTACATCAGGTGGCGTTAATTCATTGAATGCGGGTATATCTTGTTTAATTTCACTAAGCTTCGTTTCTAATTCTTTTCGAGCCTCGCTATCATTAACGGCCTTTTCTGCTAATGCTGGTGCATCGTTTGCAAATGCACTTATTTCATTTACATAGTCTGTCGCCTTTTGAGCATAATCTATGGAGTTCTTTCCTTCTTCCACTATTGAACATCCCATTAAACCAATTGAAACTATAAATACTAATAAAATTGATTTTATTTTCATTTTAGACTCCCTTCGTCTTTATCATTGTCTGTAATTTTCTCTATACATAACTTCTAGCTAAATTGTTTATAACCTTTTTCAAATAGCTATTTATCCTCTTACATGCCCTATTATCGTTACAACATCTATTTCTATATGTACGCTTATAATATCTTCAATTATATCCATATATCCTTGTCCTATAGCTGTTCCATAGTGTAATGTAAGCCCCTTCTTTTCATACACTGACTTTGGCACTGAAAAAATAAATCTCCTCAAGTTTCTTTCATCAGCTGGTTCCATAATTAAAACAATCCCATCCTCATCAAACATATACGCTCGCCCTCCAACTTTACATTCACTATGGCTCAGTATTGCCTTGGTCAGCAAAATTTAAAACATAATAAGTTAAGATACACTCCGCTCTATCATAAAGTGAAACTTTAATTAGCCCTCACCAGTCGAATCTTTACCAGCAAATAGCGGGATAAAAATAAAAAGCATTCATTCTTTTTTGTTAAGAATGAATGCTTTTTAAAAAATCAATTTCTAACTCTAGCATCTTTTTTTGACGAGGTTTTACTTTCCTTACGGGAACTCCAGCGTAAATATACCAATCATCTAAACTCTCTTTTACCATACTCATCGCGCCGACTGCCGTTCCTTCTCCTACCGTTACATTTGGAAAAATAATAGAATTAGCACCAATAATCACATGTTTTTTTAAAATAACTTTTTCTGCTTTCACATTCCTATATTGATTCGGGACGGTTGGCCCCATTAATGTATTTCCACTGAAATCATCAAGTACTGCATATACGATTGTTTTAGCTGAGATGTTTGCAAAATCATGCATTTCAATCCCAACTTCCCCTCCATATAACGCTGTATACGCTGATATGTGCGAATAACTTCCAATTGTGATTTTACCACTTAAAATGCAAAAATCATCAATTCTTACATGATTGCCAACTGATATAGCACTCGGATTATATATACTTGCTTTTTTACTAACCAATACATTTTTCCCAACAGATAAAAATCCAATTTTCTTTAGTTCTTCTTGACTATAAAAACTATTCATCTACCGACACCACCTTCTGCTCTAAACAGATTACAATTTGCTCTACTAGTTCTTTCGTCATTCCTTCCCATAAAGGTAAACTTACGATTCGTTTTGCTATTTTATTCGTTTTTGTTAAATCTGTAGACTTATAGTTTTTAAAAAGAACTTGTTGGTGGCAAGATGGTGAAAAGTATAATCTAGCTTCTATTTTCTGTTTTTTCAGTTCTTCTATTACTTGTATGTTGCGAACTTCTTCTGGACAAATGATAGGCATAAATTGGTGAATAACTGCTTCTGTCTTTTGGACATTCCACCCTTTTTTCATTAGCCCAGTATTTTGTAACAACTGTTTATACCATTCAGAAATACGGGTGCGTTCTTTTAATTTTTGATCCCACTTTTTTATAGTCGCAATCCCAATAGCTGCTGCGTATTCAGACATTTTACAATTAAACCCCATCATCGTGCATTCACGATTTTTATCAAATCCGAAATTCCCCATTCTTTTAATACGTTGTATATCTTCTTCGTTTTTACTATATATGAGCCCTCCTTCACCAATTCCGAACGGCTTTGTTGCATGAAAGCTATATACGATCATTCCACTAAAATCTTGACCGTAATGCATCCCTCCATTCATTAATCCAAATCCCGGCGCCGCATCTACGACAACCGGAATCCCCTTCTTCTCTAATTCTTCATATTCTTCTAAGTTCATCCATGATCCAAAGGTGGCGTACGGGACAACAATCGCAACCTCTTCTTTTAATTCTTCTATCTTATCCAAAAGTACCGTTTTATCCATATACCAATCATCTATTGAAATATCAATAAAGTAAGGTTCCAATCCACACCAAATAGCGGCTAAGGCAGTCGCAGGGAATGTAAAGCTAGGCATGAGAGCATACTTTCCCTTTCTTCTTTTCTTTAGTTGAATAGCCGCCATTAACCCTAACGTTGCGTTTGCTACTGTTGTAACAGCTCCCCTGTTTTGAAAAAATGACGACATAATTGTTTCCTCAAAACGTTGATTTATAGGTCCATAATTCGTATATATGTGAGATGTATCAATTTCCTTCAATTCGTCCAAATACTCACTTACAGGTACAGTTGAAGCACGTAAAAAAGGAATATTCTCCATATCTATCTATTCCTTCCTATCATTTTCGGACAATATAGAGCATATCTGTTTCAGATAATCCAAATTTCCTAGCACTTTTCATTCCTTGTTTTTCCGCTATGTTATATAATTCTACCTTAAATCCTGCATTCATTAATCGTTGAATAAATCCCGATTGATTGTAAATTCTCACATGATCTTCTTGACCAAAAGCTAATTTCCTCAATTGTGGTGTTACAATTAATTCATTCTCTACAATAAAATCTACATTCATTACGATTGGTACTTGAATAATTCCCCATCCATTTGGCTTTAACACTCTATATAACTCTCGCATTGCTTTGTCATCATCAGGAACGTGTTCTAATACATGGCTACATAATATTACATCAAAAGTATTACTATCATATGTAATTCTTGTAACATCAATTTCCTTCATTAATGGATCCTTTGGTTCTAAGTCACCACATACATACGTAATATTTTTATACTCGTTAAACCAATCTCTTAACTTTGCTTCAGGTGCAATATGAAGCATTGTATAGTTTCTATTTAACAAGTCCGTTTCCGTTTCAATGTACGCACGGTACAATCTTTCACGATCCATCGAATTACAAACTGGACATATCCCTGTATCTTTATTCCACATTTCAAATTTATATTTCGGAAAATCATAATGTGCTGGCCAAGGTGAAAATTTTTCAAATTGTTGATTGCAATATTGACAATAACAACATTCTTTCTCGAACATATGAGCAACTAACTTGTTTAAGCCTTTTTTTATCTTTTCATTATAAATTTGATCTAGTTCGCCATTTCTTACTGCATCCTTAACTATAAATCCCGCATTTTCTAAACAATAAGATAAACTCTCTTTATACTCACTTTCGGAGCTTAAAAACCCACTATTATATGCATCTATAATTAATTCAATCCACTCTTCAATTGTCATTAAAATAAAATGCATTTGTTTTTGATTTTGTCCACTATGCTGTCTAAAATAACTAAGAGGTTCATGTATATAAACTACTTTTCCTTTCCTCATCATATCTAGCCAAGTTGCAATATCATTAATAGCAGAATAAGCCTTTCCTTTAAAATATCCAAACTTCCCGTCAAACAAATTCCGATTAAACAAAACAGTTGTCGGCTCACCAACTACATTTTTCAAGTTTTTTAACATATAATTCCCTAATTCTTTTCCTTCAAAAAGTGTAGTTTCTTTCGCGATTTTCATATTTAATGTTGAAGGTGGTAATATCTCTCCATTCTCATCAATCAGTTCACGATATGACGTCACAAATGAAATATTTTCTAACGCCAAAAAGTATTTCATCATTCTCTCGATCTTTTCATGATGAAATAAATCATCATCTAATAAAAAGTTTATATAGTCCCCATTCGCAAGTTCTACACACTTATTAAAGTTTTCGGCAACTAACGGCGTTTCATTTTTTACATATGTAATACACTCATATTCACGTAAGTACGGTTGAATCATAGCATTGACTTCATTATTTGTACTGTCGTCAGAAATAATAATTTCAATATTTTCATATGTTTGATTCAAAGCGCTGTTGAGTGCTAATTCCAAGTAATAAGGTCTATTGTATGCAGGAATAAGTATACTTACTTTCGGTAAAGAAGAATTATTATTTATATGTTGTTTTTTCTTTTCTATGTTTATTTTCTTCGCTCTAATTTTTTGGTAATAGTCTAATGTATATAATATTGATGATGGAACTATCCTTCTTGCATAATCTAGAAAATTAGTTATCGCTTTGTCTAACTCTTTTTCAGTGGATAAGAAACCATATTGTTCTCCTGCTATAATACTGTGTGAAAAATCTTCTAACCCATCCATCATTTTATTAGATTCATTTAACTGTTGATCTGGATGTAATCGAAAGTAACTAAGTGTCTCTGCTATATATACAGCTTTTCCTTTACTTAATAAAGATAACCATGAAGCTATATCTACGTTACATAAATACCGCCTCTTATCAAAAATCCCAAACGGTTCTTGTAAATCATTTTTACGAAATAAAACTGTTGTCGGTTCTCCAATATAATTTTTTTGATCCACAATTACCTTATTTCCTAATTCTGTTCCCGCTATAATGGTATCCTCTTCAAATAAACGGACAGTCGAATAAATATGTCGTAGCTCTTTCCCTTTATCATCAATGACTTGACGATGAGATGTTACAAGCTTAATTTCATTATCTAAATCATCGAAAAAATACTTCATCATTTTTTCAATTTTATTCACATGAAATACATCATCATCCATTAAAAAATTTATATATTCACCGTTCGCTTCATTAAATAACATTAGCGCATTTTCAAATTGTCCGAGAGTTGATCTATTTTTTATATAAATAATATTTGAATGATCACATAAGTATTTTTGTAACACTTTTTCTGTTTCATCATTCGTGCTGTCATCTCCAACTATAATTTCTATATTAGGGTACGTTTGTTCTAACACACTACATAGCGCCTTTTCAAAGTAACGAGGACGATTATACGTAGGAATTAATACACTTACCAACGGAAGTTGCTCTACCACCTCTTCAGTTCTTTCAATACGAGTTCTCATTTTAACTCTCTCACCTCTTCGCATATTATTTATATACGCGACACAAAAATCACATTACTTTAACTGTATGGAGCCTATATACTTTTATGCAAACATGAAACAAATTATCATACTTTTCGTTCCTGAATAAACATATTTAATAATGCGGACATTTTATTTGCACCTTTTTTATTCATATGATCACTATCATAAAAATCATCGTCACAAAATAATGGCGAATCAAATAGATCTATAATTTGAAAAGAATATTGAGTTTGAAAATCATTTATAACTTTATAAAAATCTTCTTTTAATTTTTTACTACTACAATTGAAATAATGTGAAGTAACAGGGAACACAACAATTAGTGGCTTTATATCATTTTTTAACAGTAAATCTAAATATTTTTTAAAAATCATTTTATTTTCAACTAAAGTATGAGGGTACGACAATTTAGCATGTGAAGCTGCTCTTATTTTCCCGTGTTCTTCAAAAGGAATGTGAAGAGGAGTGGTATTCCACTCAGCATTTATCCAAGGCAGTATCAATGATTCATCTTTTAGTTCATCTAATAAAATATATTCAAAATGCAAATTAAAAATAGAAAGAAGTGGTTTCGGAGTATTTAGATGTGAGAATCCATCAGTGGGTAGAGGAGAGTGAACTACAGTATGATGACCATCTTGAAACAATGGATAATATACTTTGTGAATTCTATATGATTCGGAGGATAACGACATATCAAAGTAAAACGAGAAATAGGCTATTCCTATTAAACAATATTGAAATGAATGATTGTTTGATAAAAGTTGTGACGCTATTAAATAATCATAGTATAGATCTTGCGATGGAAGTGTTAATTTTATTGACTTTTTTGAGAGAAGCTCCGTACTTATGCCACAATGTGGATAAGACAAACCGGTAGCAAACAATTCATACGTCGGATCACTCTTTGCTTTTTTCATAGAAATGTATAAAGACATAAGATCCGGATTTATTTGATAGATAGAAATTAATTTATCCTTCCATTCATACATGTATTTTGTTAAATTAATAATTTTTGAACTTTGCACGCCCCTATTTATCAAATCATTTGTAAGTTTTTCTGCGTCCCCTCTCCAAATGACTATATATTGAAAAGAACTTTCTAGACGAACAACATCTGAAACGTCCACAACATGAACTATTGTTTTACATTTATTTTTGTCTAACGTATTTCGAATCCTATCCCCTGATAATTCATCACTTAAAACAATGATTTTATATTGCTCCTTCATGTACATCCCCTCCATTATATGTATAATATGAAATTCATTTTTAATTCGTAACAATCATATACACCTGCAATCTAACAAAAAAAATAGCTCCACCATTAGGCGTAGCTATTTTTACAATTATTGCTTATTCAAATTATATTCCTTTATCTAACTCATAAAGTTTACGATACTTTTCATTTTCTTTCAGAAGTTGTTTATGACTACCTTGCATGACAATTTGGCCACGATCAAGGAATATAACTTCGTCTACATGTTCTATTCCTACAAGATGGTGCGTAATCCAAATAACCGTCTTTTCTTCCGTTGCAGAAAACATTGTTTCAATTAAAGACAATTCTGTTTTTGGATCTAAACCGATAGTCGGTTCATCAAGTACAATAATTGGTGTTTCTTGCATAAGAGTTCTAGCAAAAGCAACCCTTTGTCTTTCCCCACCAGAAAACCGCTTTCCCATTTCATGCATTTTTGTTTGTAATCCGTCTGGAAGAGAAGTAACATGTGAAGCTAATTGTGCTTTCTCTAAAGCTTTCCATATCTCTTCATCCGTCGCCTCTGGTTTGCCAATTCGTACATTATTTCCAATTGTCGTATCAAACAAATGGGGCTTTTGATTTAATACAGAAATATATTTAGATAAAAGATTCGTATGAGCTCGTTCACCATTTAGTACAACTTGGCCATTTACTGGGCTTAACGCCCCTGTTAACAATTTTAGTAAAGTAGATTTCCCTGTGCCACTTCTCCCTAAAACAGCAATTTTCTTCCCTGCTTTTATTTGTAATGATACATCTTTTAATACAATCTCATTACTATCTGGATAACTATACGATACGTGATTCAGTTCAATATCTACATGTTTTGGTTCAATATAATCTTTCTCTCCATGCAAATCCGTTTCATCATGTAAAACACTATCACTTTCTACGCCATTAAGACGATGGGTAGATTCTACATACGACGGTATTCGATCGATGGCATCTGCAATAGGAATAAGCGCGTTCGTTACAGATAAAGTCATTAATACGAAAGCTGCGATAACTGTAGGAGCAATTTGTTCACTTGCCGCTTCATTACCAGTCCATATGATCATCGAAATAACTACAATACCTACTACTAATTGAATGATACTGTCCCGAATATGATACCAGCGTTTCACTCTCTTTTCGATTTTTAACAACTGATCATTTTGTTTTACATACTCATTAATAAATTCATCTTTACGACCACTTGCTTGCCAATCAGATAATCCAAAAACAGCATCTGTCAGTTGTTGATACAAACGGTTTCTTCCTTGCTTTAAAGTAACATGATGTTTCTTCATCAAAAGTAATGATACAAACGGAAGAAGAAAAACGATAATAGCTAACATACAACCTACAATAAGTGCAAAAACAAAATCAAATGCACCGATAACAAGTACGAAGATACTATAAACAACTAGCGCTAATATGCTAGGAAATATTGTACGTAAATATAGGTTTTGCAAATGCTCTATATCTTCGGATAACACTCCTAACATATCACCCGTTTGAAATCGAGAACGGAAAAATAACGCCTGTGGTTCTACTATTCTATATAGCCTCGTTCTCATTTTTTCTAATATACGTAGTACGACATCATGTCCAACTAAGCGCTCTATATAATGAAATACAGCTTGCCCTATACTAAACGCTCTTGTTGCAACAATAGGAACATATACAGCCATTACATTTTCTGGTCTAAGGGCAGATTTTGAGATCAAATAACCTGAAATAAAAAGTAACATCGCTCCTGAACTAACTCCAAGAAGACCAAGGAAAATAGTTAAAGTCATTCTACCTTTATTTTGTTTTATATAAGGTTTAACCCAGTTACTCATTTCTCTCCCCTCTCTTCCCTATGAAAATGTAATGTCTCATTCTCTAAAAGTTCTTCATACGTCCCACTTTCTTTCATTTCCCCTTTATTTAAAATAAGAATATGGTCCATTTGTTTCATCCAATGTAGACGGTGGGTTGCTAAAAATACTAACTTTCCATTAAATAGACGTAACATCGCTTGCTTTATTTCAAATTCGGTTTCAATATCAAGATGTGCCGTAGGCTCATCTAATAAAATGATTGGTTTTTTACTTAAAAGCGCACGCGCCATAGCAACACGCTGTTCTTGTCCGCCACTTAGCATACGTCCACCTTCCCCAATTCTTTCGTGCATCCCATTTGGAAGTGATGTAACGAGTGAACGAAGGCCGACTTCATTAATAACTCTTTCAACTTCTTCATCTGTTGCATTTGTTTCATAAAAACGAATGTTATCCTTTAATGAAAGCGGAAAAATATAAGGTTGCTGCGGAATATAAGCGATATTTTTTTGCCAATCTTCACGAGTAGATCCATCAACTTCTAGACCATTTACTAACATCTTTCCACTCGAAGGAGATAAAAAACCTGCTAATACGTCGATTAACGTCGATTTGCCTGCACCACTTTTACCAATAACACCAATAGCACCGTTACCTTCCCAAGTAAAATTAATCCTTTCTAATATAGCCTTTTCAGATTCAGTATTATTAACTTTGATATCTTGTAATTTCAAGCTACTAGAGGCATTCCATACTATGTCTTCGTTTAAATCTTTCTTTTGTATTCCTTTTTGTTGTTGCAAAATCTCTTCTATTTGCTCCATCGCAATTTGTCCATCTAATGTCGCATGATAATTTGCTCCCACTTGTTTAATCGGCAGAAAATATTCCGGAGCTAAAATCAAAATTGTAAGGGCTGGTAATAGTATAATCGTTCCATCTATTAAACGTATCCCTAATCCAACTGCCACAAACGCGATTGATAAACTCGTAAAGAAATCTAATGCAAAAGAAGAAAGAAAAGCAACTCGCAAAGTACGCATCGTTGCTTTTCTATACCTTTTACTTACTTTTTCAATCTTTCCTTCGTGCTGTTCACTTTTCCCTAAATACTTTAATGTTTCTAAACCTTTTAACGTATCTACAAAATGGTTCGAAAGTACACGATATATCTCGTACTGACTATCTGCCATTTTTTGCGCTGCTAATCCGAGAAGAATCATAAATATGATCACGATAGGAATCGTTACAACTAAAATGATTCCAGACTCAATATCTAGCGTAAAAACGTATAGTGCAATTAGACCTGGAACGATGCTACTTCTAATCATTTTAGGAATCGTTAATTCAATATATGTTTTAAATTTCTCAATCCCTTCAATTGATAAGGTAACCAGATGACCAGTTCCAACAGTTTGAACATACCTTGGACCTAATGTGAAATATGCCTCTATTAGTTGTTTTCTTAGTAACGACCCTGTTTTTTCAGCAAAACGTTCCACTAATATTTGTGATGTTCGAACTACTATGTGACGCGCTGCAAACGCGATACCAAAATAAACAATTTCACTTAATATTGTTTGTACTGTCTCTCCATGAAATAAAAACGTAATAGCTCGTGCTAAAAAGATTGTTTGCGCAATAATACTAAAAGCTTCTAAAATACTAATAATCGTTAACGCTACATATAAAATACGGCTACCGGGATAAGACGGAAGTCCTCTTTTTCTTTTCATTAGTACTCCAAATCGTTGTCTGACTTAACAGGTTGTCTAAATACATAATAACTCCATATTTGACTTCCGATAACGAAAGGCAAAATAGCAATCGCAAAGTAAGTCATAAGTTTTAATGCATAAGCTCCTGATGCTGCGTTGTAAATTGTCAAATCATTCATTGCTCCTAAAGAGCTAATCATAACACGTGGGAACATACCGATAAATACACTCGCACTTAGTAAAATGATTGTTAAACTCGTCATAAAGAAAGCCCAACCATCTCTTCTTCTTTTATTTAATAAAGTGGACACTAATAGTGCTACAAAAGCTCCGATTGGCACCATAATCCATTCTGTTCCATGAGCAGTGAAAATGTCGGTTTTCCATAACCCCACACCAGCAAAAACAAGAAGTGTAATTAATGAAAATGGTGCAATTTTTATTGCAGCAATTCGTGCACGTTCTCTCAATTTACCAGTTGTACGTATCGTAAGAAACTGTAATCCGTGAACAATACATAGCAGGAGAAACATTACTCCTCCAAGTAACGCAAATGGATGAAGTAATTGCAAGAATCCACCTACAACATTTTTACTCTCATCAATAGGTACACCTACCATAAAGTTTGCAATCGCAACTCCCCAAAGGATAGGAGGTAACATACTTCCAATAAACATCCCCCAATCCCATGCACTCTTCCATTTATGATTATCTATTTTCGCGCGAAATTTAAAAGAAACACCTCTTAAAATTAAAGCAAGAAGCATAAATACAAATGGAATATAAAAACCACTAAATAAAGTTGCATACCAGTGCGGAAATGCTGCAAACATCGCTCCGCCAGCACAAACAAGCCATACTTCATTCGCGTGCCAGAACGGTCCTATTGTATTTAAGTAAACTCGTTTTTCAAAATCATTCTTTCCTAAAAACCTCGAAACCATTCCTACCCCAAAGTCGAAACCTTCCAGTACAAAGAATCCAACAAATAAGATTGCAATAACTAAAAACCATAACTCATTAAGAGATAACATACTCTTCCTCCTTATCAAATGGATCATGGCTTTGATAATCCTTTTTCGTTTTCTTATTCTTGTGGCCCTTAATGGTACGAACAAATAAGTACACACAAATTCCACCCATAATTAAATACATTGATGTGAATGAAATAAGTGAGAATAATACTTCACCGAATGTTACATTTGGTGATACAGCATCTTCTGTTTTCATTACACCAAATACAACCCAAGGTTGACGACCCATTTCAGTCATAATCCACCCTACTGTATTACCGATGAATGGAAGAGAAATTGCATACACCATTAATTTTAAATACCACGTTTTTTCCGCTAAACGATCTTTTCTTGATAAGAACCATCCGTAAGCTCCTAGAAGAAGCATGAATGTTCCACTCATTACCATCGCTCTAAAACTCCAAAACATTGTATGCACTGGAGGAATATAATCTCCAGGTCCATATTTTTCCTCATATTGTTTTTGAATTTGATTCATCCCTTCAACTTGACCGCTAAACTTATCATACGATAATAGACTTAGCATATAAGGGATTTGAATTTCAAACGAATTTTCTTTCTTCTCTGTATCAATTTTCGAAAATACTGTAAATGGTGCTGGATCCTCACTTGTATTCCATAGCGCTTCGGCTGCCGCCATCTTCATTGGATGTGTCTTAATTAATTGTTGCGCTTGTGCATGACCGAAGAATAATACAAGCGCCGTTGTAATTGTTCCAACAATGATAGAAATTCGGAAAGATTTTTTAAATACTACAGTTTCTTGTCCTTTTGTAATTTTCCATGCACTTACACCAGCAATAAAGAATGCACCTGTTGCAATTGCCGCTGTAATTGTATGCGGGAATTGTACCCATAGTTGTGGATTTTGAATAATGGCTAAGAAATCATTCATTTGCGCACGACCATCAGCTGCCATTTCATACCCGACAGGTGACTGCATAAATGCACTTGCAGTTAAAATCCAGAATGCTGATAACATCGTTCCAATTGAAAGGAGCCAAATACACATTAAGTGAATTCGCTTCGGTAATTTATCCTCACCGAATACCCATAAACCCAGGAATGTAGACTCAATGAAAAATGCCAGTAATCCTTCAATCGCAAGTGATGGACCAAATACATCACCTACAAAACGTGAATACGTTGACCAGTTCATACCAAACTGGAATTCTTGTAAAATACCTGTTACTACACCTACTGCAAAGTTAATAAGGAATAATTGCGTCCAAAACTTTGCCATCTTCTTATATACTTCTTGCCCTTTTACCACATACAACGTTTGCATGATCGCAATAATAAAAGCTAAACCAATGGAC
Organism: Bacillus sp. 196mf; assembly: GCF_003217275.1. Taxonomy (NCBI): domain Bacteria; kingdom Bacillati; phylum Bacillota; class Bacilli; order Caryophanales; family Bacillaceae; genus Bacillus; species Bacillus sp. 196mf. The sequence continues at coordinate 688,700 of NZ_QJTG01000001.1, read as the reverse complement.
AGCGGAACAAAAAAGTAATGGAAAATCGTTGTTGATGCGAACTGTATTCGTGCCAATTCGAGCGTTTCCATACTAAAATCACTTCCTTCATAGTTTTTATAATAAAAGTTAATTGAGCAATCTTATCAAACTCAATTATTAAGAAATACGAAAAGACAAAAACATTTTGTATGTATTGTCGAAAAATATGAAGTTTCAGTTTTTCAAACTATTGTAATGCTATTTTTTACCTTTTCACTATTTCTGTAGTGTTTTATTCGTTAATCGAATTGTATAATATACCTGCATAGTAAATTCAGGTTATTTTTGACGTATTATTGACATCATTTTGTCTGAAATATGTCTTTTGTCATTTTTTTGAATCAGATTTTTCTCATTAGAAAAATGTGTTTTTTCAATATACTTCTTACTTTTATATCTATAAAACAATCGTTTTTCTCTTCATACACTTGACTTTCACCCGAAAAAATGTCCTCGAAACTACCCTCGATAAATGCTTGTTTTTTGTCAAGAGAAAAATGTATTTTCAAAATTCAAACTCGAAATAATGTTATTCAAAAATAGAAAATAACTTCCCTCTTCCTCGACTAAAAGTTCATTTTTTTGTCATTTTTCCAGAATAAATAAAAAAACTGAAAGTCGATTAGACTCTCAGTTTTTTATTTATTTTGCTGTATGTTTTCTAACGGCTGGTAAAATTTCAGTAGCAATTAATTCAATATTTTTCTCAATTTTATCAAATGGTACACCGCCAAAATCAATTTGTGCCATAAAGCGTTGTTGGCCAAATAATTCATATTGGTAAAGCATTTTCTCAATGATTTGTTGTGGGCTACCAACCATTAAAGCATCACGGTAATCTATTGCATTTGTAAATTGCTGTTTCGGATACCCACCACCGCGCAGTGTAAGCATACCAGCATTAATGTGAGGGTAATATTCACTAAGTGCATCTTGTGAATTTTTTGCCGTATAAAATAAACTCGTTGTCGCAACTGGTAAACTAGCTGGATCAAATCCACTTTGCTGAGCAGCCTCGCGGTAAGCATCTACTGACACTTTAAAGTTAATTGCTGGACCACCAAGTGTTGTTATCATCATTGGCACACCTGCACGTCCTGCTTTAATTGCACTAGCTGGCGGTCCACCAACCGCACGCCAAATTGGTAGGTTATTATTTTTAGCTCTAGGGATAACTGAAGCATGCTCAAGTGGTGCTCTGAACTGCCCATTCCATGTTACATGTTCCTCTTTATTAATTTTTAATAAAAGATCCATCTTCTCTTCAAATAACTCTTCATAATCATTCACATCATAACCAAGTAAACTATATCCTCCAATACGAGATCCACGACCAGCTACGATTTCAGCACGACCATTAGAAATCAAGTCAATGGTAGCGAAATCCTCATATACACGAACTGGGTCAGATGTACTTAATATCGTTGCGGAACTTGCAATTTTTATATTTTTCGTAGCTTGCGCGACTGCACCTAAAATAACTGTATGAGCTTGCGTTGTAAAATGCGTTTGATGACTTTCGCCTACAGCAAACACATCAAGCCCTGCCTCATCTGCTAACTTAGCTGTTTCAATTAGTTCGTGAATTCTTTTTTCTGGCGTAATTTTCTCCCCATTATGTGGATTTAAAACATGATCGCCAATTGAATATAACCCAAACTCAATTCCTTTTCTTGTATCTATACGGTATTTTTCCATAGTTACTCTCCCCTTTAATAATGTAGTATTAGTTTTTCTTCTAAAAACGTTGGTAAGTCAAGTATATCTCCGTATTACCTACCTCATCACTTGATTAGTCAATTGATAAGGTAAAAAAAATTACTCTTGCGGTAATTCTTTTTTTTCGCTATGCTTATGAACTTTCGTCATCAGCTCGTATAATATTTTCTGCTCTTCTTCATTTAATACATCATCAAAAAACGAAGATTGAAATGCAAGTTGCTCTGGCAATGCTCTCTCTAAAGCAGCTTCTCCTTGCTCTGTAAGACTAATTGTTTTCGTTTTCCAATCTTGTTTTCGTACAATATATCCTTCTTTTTCAAGACGAGTTAACATTCGAGAAATGCCACCTTGTGTAACAGTTACCTTTTCAGCTAACTCCATTTGTGTGAGTGGTTGATACGTACGTATTTGCAAAAGCACATCAAATTGAGCTGTCGTTAAATCAAAACGTTTTAAAAACTCATTTGACATTTGATTACTTTGGTTCGTAAATCGTATTAAACGTAACCATATTAATGATCCTATCGTATTATCACGCATGTTTCATCACTTCCTAGCGTTCATCTTACTATCACTTTACTACGCAAGTGATAAAAAAGCAAGATAAAATGTAATAAATATAGCGATAGAGTATTGCATAAATAATGATAAGTAAGAATTCATATAAACATGAATTCTTACTTATCATTATTCTTAACTTTTCATTTCATTCATTACTATATTTAAAGCTGCCATAGCTTTTGGCCAACCAACGTAAAAAGCCATATGTGTTATTAATGCAACCAATTCATTCTCCATAACCCCATTTTGTTTAGCTAGCTTCAGATGAAATTGTAATTGTTCTGTATTACCGAGACTGATTAGTGCTGACACAGTACACAAACTTCTTTCTCTTAATGTTAAAGTGGCATCCCGCCACACTTCCTCAAATAATATCTTTTCACTATAATGAGCAAATGCAGGTGACATTTCTCTCATTTTCTTTTTAATATGTACTTCAATAAGTTCATTTTTCATTTTTTTCTCCCTTTATTTTCACCATTTGTGCTATCCCTTGACCAAATGACCAGTTTTCAGCAGCTGTCTCATTTAGTGTAATAAAAATATCCGAAGTTTTAACGTCGGAATGTTCCGTAATTTTTAGGGAAACCGATTGATACAAATCTTTTTTCTGTTGCACCGTTCTTCCCGGTCCACATGTAATAGAAACATAAATCATATTCTCTGTTCTCTGTTCTCCTCTTTCCAACAAATAATATGGATTATATAAAAATTTGTTTTGTTGGTAAGGTAAGAACATTTGAAAATAATCATTTTCAGGGATGTTAAAATGTTCAATTAATGAAAGATGGATACATTCACCCATTTTTTCCAACTCTTCTTCATTTAATATGTTTTCAGAATAATAAATCTTCACAAAAGGCATAGACTTTCATTCCTTTTCTTATTTTTAATATACAACAAAATTTCATCGTGAAATGTGTAAAATCTCATATACTGTAACACCCTTATTCACTACAATATCAGGCTTCTCTTCATAAAACTCAAACCTACTATATCCCCATTTATCCGGATTATAAACGATTACATTCCCTAAAAACTTTTCGTTGTTTTGTACATCTTCATTCATAGTGCTTAATTGAGTCCCAATCAGTGTTTTACTTTGAGAAATACTTCCTGCATATTCAACAACATATCTACTTTTCTTAAATCCATCACTTAGATTAACCACTAATGGAACACCTATATGTATTTGTTGCCATCCAAAAGATTGTAAAATGTTATCGTAATACCCTTCAAAGATAAATTTATTCATCCCTTCATGACCATTCCAAATATATAAAGGTGCATAGCAGTTATAAAAATTCCCGTCTTTCTCCGTTTCCGTAATTAAATAAGCTTTAAAATTTAGTTCTTGGAAACCATCAGTTTTATAGCCATTATCCTTTACCCTTTTCTTAATAATTTCCATGTCATAATCCTTTGGAAGAATGACCTTATATTGCATTCCAATCATGTTTATCACTCGCTTTCAATCTTATATACATTATGATAACTCGATAAGTAGCTAACGTAAAATAGGTATAAATTATGTTTGGTATCATTTATAATGATAGTGCATAAGGGGCTGAGATATATGGAAATAAATGATCTTATTATATTCAAAACTGTAGCCAGTGAGGGTTCTATTAGTAAAGCTGCTAAAGAGTTAGGTTATGTTCAACCGAACGTAACTGAAAGAATCAAAAAATTAGAACAAGAATTAGAAACACCCTTACTACATAGAGATAACAAAGGCGTTTCCTTATTACCTTCTGGTGACATTTTATTAGATTACACGAATCAAATATTAACTCTATTAGAAGAAGCGAAAGATAAAATTAAAACAAGTGGGTCTTCTTATATAATCGCGACGTCACAATCGATTTTGACTAATTATTTAAGTAAGCGTATTAAAGAAAATTTCATAAATTATCAAATATATGTAGAAAATAGTAGTCATTTGCCAAAATTACTGCAGCAACAAAAAGTTGATATGGTCATCACTTATGAGGATGATTCTGGTACAAGTTTTAAAAAAGTATTTACTACTTCAATTTCTATAGGCTTACTAAAAGATCAAGAAAAATGTATCATTGACTATTCAAAGGAACTCTTCTTCGTTAGTAATGACAAAAAGTGCCCTTTTAGAAATAAGACGATACAATTTCTAAAAGAAAATAATTTATCTCAGCGTCAACTTCAACAATTAGATTCTTATTCGCTTATGGAAGAGTTTATTCAGGACGGAAAAGGGATAGCCTTTTTGCCGATTAAAAATGATAAATTGGTACCAATTGAAGATTTTCCAGTTGAGAAATTAGCTGTTCATTTCTTTACAAATCAAAACTCTTTCAAACAAATCCCTGATGAACTATTTGGTTAATAAAAAATCCCTCCTTTATGAATCTAAAAGAGGGATTTTCATATTCTATACAATTGATTTTTCACACATTTTGCTCCACTTCTGCACTTTTCTCCTTCTTATTCCGTTTCATATTCTTCAGTCCCTTAACCGTGCCAACTAATCCTTTCGGGAAAACTAGCAATACGATAATGTACAATAAACCAAGAATAATCGTCCATCGTTCAAAGATCGGATACTCTGTAGCTAGTTCTGATAAATAATATTTTAGAGATTCAATAATTCCAGCTCCTGCAATTGCTCCAATTAACGTTCCAACCCCACCAATCATCGTCATCAATAATGCATTTAATGTCATTTCAATTGAAAATACAGTCGTATTAACAAAACGCAATGTGATAACAAATAAACCACCGCTAATCGCAGCTACTACTCCTGCAACAATGCTAGCAATAATTTTATAATGAAGCACTTTATATCCTAGTGCTTCAACACGTTGCTCATTTTGGGAAATTGCCTTTAATACTTTTCCAATAGAAGATTTGGTGAAAAGACGTAACAGAACAAAAATGATAAGTAAACATATAAGTGTTACATAATAAAACGTAAAACGATCACGGAATACGTCTGGTACACCAAATGTAAAACCATCTCCTCCGTGAGTAAGCCCACGCCATTTTTCAGCAAGTACAAAAAATAACTGTGAAATAGCAAGTGTTAACATTGCATAAAAATGACTTTTCAATCGTAAAGAAAGCAAACCAATTATATAACTAACGATTGCTGAAACGATAATTGCAGCTACTATTCCAATTAAAAAGTTCGTTATTGATACGCCTTGTCGATCAAATAAAAGCGCTACCCCATATGCTCCTATCCCAAAGAACATACAATGACCGAACGATACAATTCCTGTATACCCAAGCAATACATCAAAACTCATTGCAAAAATAGCAAAGATGAAGATTTGAGTGAACAAAATTAACAGGCTCCGTGAATCATTTACGAACGGAAATACACTTAAACAAATGAGCATACATACTCCGAAGTATACTTTAATTCGGTCCGATGTGTTGTTCACCATTTCACCCCTTTTCACCAACAAGTCCAGTTGGCTTCACTATTAAGAAAAATAGTAACATTAACATATTAATTGCAAGTGATAAATCTGGTATAAAATACGCTGTAAAAGCACCAGCTAATCCGACAATTAAAGAAGCAATAGCTGAACCTTGAACACTTCCTAATCCACCGATAATTACTACTATAAAAGCTAAAATTGCATACTGCATGCCCATCTCGGCGAAAATAACGCCCGAATACGGCGCTAATAAGAATCCTCCCAAAGCTGCCATCCCTGCCCCTAATAAAAAGACGAAAGAAAATATCGCTTTTACATTAATACCAAGCGCTTGAACCATTTCTTTATCCATTACACCTGCACGGATCATAAGACCTATCTTCGTCTTTTGGAGTAATAGTAGTAGTGCAATGTAAATAATTATCCCAATCAAAATAACAAATAGACGATATTTAATTAATATAATACCTCCGAATGTAAAACTTCCTTGTAACCATAACGGTAATTTTGCACTAATAGGGTTTGGCCCCCAAAATATTTTAATACACTCACTAAGAACGAGCATTCCTCCAAGCGTAACGAGCAGCTGTCGAACATGATTTCCATATACCGGCCTAATAAGAAACCTTTCTAAAATAAATCCTAGGAACATTCCCATGGCTACTGCTCCAACTAAAGCTAATATATAACTTCCTGTCATATTAAATAACCAAACACCTGTAAATGCTCCCCATGCAAATAAACCACCGTGTGCAAAGTTTAAAACGCTCATTAAACCAAAAATAAGTGAAAGACCTGATGCTAACAAAAAAATGAGCATCCCTGTTGAAATCCCATTTACAAATAAATTGATTAACACATCCATCCTTTTCACCTCGGATTCATGTTAAGAGATTCCTAAATATTTATGACACATTTCCTTATCCTTTTTTAATTCATTCATAAAACCGTTATGAACAATTCGTCCGTTATCCATAATGTAAAAATAATCGCCAATTTGACTAGCCATCATAAAATTTTGCTCAACAAGTAAAACTGTTGTTTTCTCTTTCATCTTCAAAATAGCTACCATTAATTTCTCCACCATTATCGGGGATAGCCCTTTGCTCGGTTCATCAATAAGTAATAATCCATCACTATTAATAAACGCTCTTGAAATAGCCAACATTTGCTTTTGCCCTCCGCTCAAGAGCCCACTTTTCTTATTCCAAAACTGCTTTAAATCCGGAAATAGTTCCAGCATCCACTCTATTTTCCCTTCTACTTCCTCACCTTTTCCCCTAGCAAGAGCGAAAGTTTCTTCTACTGTCAAATCATGAAAAATACCTTGATTTTCTGGTACATACCCTATTCCTTTCCTTGAAATTAAATGTGTAGGTAATCCACTCACTTTTGCACTATCATAATAAATTTCACCATCTGCAATGCGGTGAAACCCCATCACTGAACGTAATGTCGTTGTTTTCCCTGCCCCATTTCTACCAAACAGTACAGTAATCGTCCCTTTCTCAACAGCAAGAGATACTCCTTGCAAAATATGAAACTGATCTAAATACGTTTCTATATTATTCACTTGTAATAGTGCCACTATATAATCCCCCTAAATAAGCACTTTGTACACGCTCATCTTTCATAATTTCTTCTGGCAATCCTTCAGCCAATAACTCTCCATGAAATAAAACGATAAGATGATCTGACAAACCTAGTATCATATCCATTTTGTGTTCGATAAGTACAATTGTGCTCTCTGGATGTTTCTTAATATTTTCAATCACTTGTAATATAGCAGGGACTTCCTCAACCGAAATACCTGCCGTCGGCTCATCAAGTAATAACACATCCGTTTTTAAAGCTAATAACATCGCAAGTTCTAGCTTCCTTTTCTCTCCATGTGCCAAATCTTTCGCTAATACGTTCTCTTTTTCATGAAGTAATACTGTTTTTAAGAAACGTCTCGCCTCTCCAACTTGTTGCTTTAATTTTGCTGAACTCGGGAAAAAACTATAGTAATCTTGTACGAATGATTGAACACTTAAACGGACATTTTCAAGTACCGTTAATTCTGGGAATATGTTTGTAAGCTGAAAAGAGCGACCGATTCCTAAGCGTGTTCGATCTGAAATCGATAGTTTTGTAATATCTTGCCCTTTAAAATACACTTGACCTGTTGTGGGTGAAATCTGTCCACTTAGTAAATTAAATAACGTTGTCTTACCCGCACCATTTGGCCCAATAATAGAAATGAGTTTTCCTTTTTGGACAGTTAAATTTACATCTTTAATAACTTGATGTTCACCAAAAGATACGCTAAGATTTTTCGTCTCTAGCAAATGTGTCACGAAATCCCTCCCTTTAAAGCCGTGAGTATGAAAGAAATATGTATAAAGAGGGTCCCCCCTCTTTATACAAAAACAACAGAAAATTCAGTCTATTTATTTTGAACTGGTGGTTCTGTTTCTTTCATCGTTAATTCTCGCTCTAACACTGGCACCGGATAATCAATACCGTCTTGCTTTTTCAATGTGATAGAATACAGTGTCTGCATCGCTTGGTGGTCCTTCTCTCTAAACTTCATCTTTCCTTTCGGTGTATCAAATTCCATTCCTTCCATTTTCTTAATCAAGGTATCTACATCTGTATCACCTTTTGTTTTCTTTAAGGCTTCTACAATAGAAATTGCTGCTGACATTCCTCCTGCTGTAAACAAATCTGGCACTGCACCATTAAAACGTTTTTTATGCTCTTCAACTAGCCAATCATTCACTTTATTTTTTGGAAGTGTGTGATAATATACAGAAAAACCTTGCATACCTACTAATGCATCCATTGTTTTTAATGCTGGTATATCTGGCGCACCTGTAGAAATTTTAATACCTTGCGCTTCCACATTCATATCTTTCAACTGTTTCCAAGGTGAATTTGCCCCTGCCCAAACGATAAATAAATAATCTGGTTTTGAACTAATGATATTTTGAATATTCGCTGTAAAATCTGTTGAATTTGTATCCGCGTATTGCTCATTCACAATGTTCGCACCTAATTTTTTCGCACCCGCTTTAAATGCAGCAATCCCTTCACGACCAAAAGCGTTATCTGGGGCAAATGTCGCAATCTTTACATCTTTTTTCGCAATTGCTGCTGCTCCTGCAATCGCATCTTGTGAGGAACTTCTTCCAGTTCTAAAAATATATTTATTCCAGTTCTTCCCGGTAATACTATCCGCAACTGCCGGTTCTACAACCATAATCTTTTCATATTCTTCAGCCAGTGGTAAAACCGCTAACGTATCACTTGAACTAGACGATCCAACTAAAAAATCAACTTTCTCTTCTTCTAATAACTTCGTAGCTTTTTTAACTGCTACATCCGCTTTCGTTTCTGTATCTTCTACAACAAACTTAATCTTTTTCCCATCTACTTTCCCAGTTCCACCAGTTGCATAATCTAACCCTAATTCAAATCCGTTCACTGTTTGTTTTCCATACGATTCTAGCGGTCCTGTTAAAGAAGCAAGGACTCCTACCTTAATCGTTTTTTCATCCTCTGTACTTGTTTTCTTTCCTGAACAAGCTGCCGTTATTAATAACGAACCTAAAACACAACCAGTAAACATTGTCTTTAGCCACTTACGTTTTTTCATCGACATTGTGATCCTCCCCATACTTTACTTTCTGATAGAATCAAACACGCCAAAATCCCCTGTCCGTAATCATGACTAACTAATTCGATAGATAATGGAAAACTCTTGTAGTACCCTCTACATTCGGCACAAATATATAATCACCTTCCTATGTAATGGAAACGGACATACAATCAATATATATTCTGCAATCCAATTGAAAATACTGTTTCATTTCAGCAATGACCATACAAAAAGACTAACTTATTTTTAAGTTAGTCTTTTCCCCTTAATTAGAGTTAAGTTCTACTTTCTCTAACCCTTCAGCCAATTGTTTCTTATCTAGTCCTTCTCCTATTACTACTAAGTTTGTCGGGAAACCGAAGTCTTGTTCTAATAAAGTTGGTACTCCGAACGAATATTGGAATAGGTGAGGGTATTTATCTCCACGGAATTTCACAAAACCTTTCACTCGATAAATACTATCTGGTAAATTCGAAAGCCATTCATATAATTTGTCTTGATCAATCGGTTTCGTAAATTGATATGTCATCGTTTGTATATGTAAATGCTTTTTGACATGTAGTGTCTCATGTTCCTCATCATTTGGAAATTCTGCTTCTTCTATATCTTTTAAAGATATATTACAATACTTTGTCTCATACATTTTCGCATGATCATTTATTGCCTTTACTTCTTCAAATACTGTGTTCTTATCTTCATCTGTTAGTAAATCTGCTTTATTAACAAGAATGTGACTACCAAATTTAAGTTGCTCATGCAATAGCTGTTGTACATTTGCACTTAATATACTTCGGTTTAACCACCTTACTGCATCTAAAACGACTACAATTGATTTCACTTCCAGAAAAGGAGCTAAAATTGGCGAGACACACGCGTCTAACACTTCAATTGGATGCGCAACACCTGTCGTTTCTATATAAATTACATCTGGTCTTTCTTGTTGGTATAACGAATGTAATTGTATTTCAAGCTCTTCTTTTAACGTACAACAAATACATCCTTTAAGAAGTTCTCTTAAAACATTCTCTTTTCCAATAATATCTGTATCTACCGAGTATTCACCAATTTCATTCATTAATACTGCAACTTTTCTATTCTTCTTTTTCTCTGCTAACAATAAATTTTGTAATAATGTTGATTTACCACTACCTAAAAAACCACCTAATATATGAATCTCCACTTTATTCATTCAACCGACCATCCATTTCTTTACTTCAAATGTATTCAAAGCGTAATAATTACGATTTATATTTATCATTTTATTAAAAGAATGACCATTTGTAAATATAAGAGATTCACTGTTCATTTACTTCATATGCAACTCTAACTCCAGACTCAATTGCCCCTTGCATCCACCCATGTGTTAATGTCGTATGCTCTCCTGCAAAGTGTACTTTTCCAGATGGTGGTGTAATATACGGAAATAACTCGAGCTCTTGGCCTGGTTCGAAAGCTGTAAATGCACCGCAAGAATACGGATTTTTACTCCAGCTAAAAGATGTTCCAGTGACAAACTCACTATAGACGATGTCACCGTATATTTCCGCTAAATTTTTTAATGCGTAACGAATACGATCTCTTTGCGGGAGACTATCCCATGTTAACGCCTCATCTGCCCACGTATAACTTGCTATAACGATAGCTGGTCCTGGAGTATGAATGCCATAACTCGGATAGTATGTAAACCGTATCGGTAAATCAGTAATAGATTTACCGCCACACTGTCCCGCTTTCTCCCAAAATCTACTTTTAAACTCTATTGCAATTTTAGTTGCAGCAATATAATTTAATTCACGAATTGCTCTTTTTTTAAAATAAGAGAATAAATAGTATGGCTGAACTTCTACAAATCTTAACGCTGAAAATGGAATTGTAATAATAGCAAAATCACTTGTTATTGTAAATTGCTCTAACGTTTGTTCATGATTTCCTTGTAACATTACTTTATTATCTTCTTGTATAATTTTATCAACCTTATACTGCATTAAAATATGTTCCCTTAATTGTGGTAAGAATGCATTCGATAACTTATCCATTCCACCAGTTATTTCATAATATTTCGTTGTTGAAGTAAAGAAAATCATTTCACGTAATACTTCAATTAAGGACATTCCCATATAAGCTTCCATATCAAGAAGTACCCCAATCATATCTATTGCACCATCTGAATAATACTCCATTAAAAATGAACCAAGCGAATACGTTTTATACTTTTTTTCAACGATAAGCCAGTTTTTATCAGGATCCTTCTTAATATAATTTAGTATTGGTTCTAATACTTCGATCATTAGCTCTTCTGCCGTTTTTCCTTTTTCTTTATCCAAAACCGGATATTCAAGTACACTTGGATCATTTTCAAACACATTCAATCTCGTTTGAATGTTATTCGTATAAATGATATCTGCAAAAGTTTTATTTATAAAAAGGTTTAAAGGTAGTTTAAATTTATGAATATACGCTAAGGTTAACTTATGGGTGTCAGGGATTCTCATCGGTCCCGCATTAAAATATAAACCCACACTAAATGGTTCCCGAATCGTATACACTCTGCCACCTATTCTGTTATTTGCTTCTATAATCGTTACTTCGTGCCCAGCCTCTTTTAATAAAGAACCTGCAACTAATCCAGAAATCCCTGCACCTGCAATCGTAATCCGTTTTGGGTTATTCTTTTTAACAAGCCCTGCATGAATAATATGAAGCATTTCTTCCATTGTTAATGGGTTCCCCATACCATTTCCCCTTTTACAAAGGATTTTACTGAATTATATTCGGTTCACTGAATTCCTATGTTTTGTTCGCAGATTTGCACGGATACATTTTCAAATACTTGAATATCTTTTATAAAATGTAATAAACTAGATATGACTCTATAGAAGTAAGACGTATTATCTTACATAACAAAACCAATGAAATTGCGAGGAATTTTGAAATGAAAAAAGGTATTAACCGTGTTGTATTAGTAGGAACAGGAGCAGTTGGATGTAGTTATGCTTACTGCATGATTAACCAAGCCGTAGCTGAAGAATTTGTTTTAGTCGATGTAAATGAAGCAAAAGCTGAAGGGGAAGCAATGGATTTAAGTCATGCTGTTCCATTCGCCCCAGCTCCAACTAGAGTATGGAAAGGCAGCTACGAAGATTGTAAAGATGCTGACCTTGTAGTTATTACAGCTGGATTACCACAAAAGCCAGGCGAAACACGTTTAGATTTAGTTGAGAAAAACGCCAAAATCTTTAAACAAATCGTTCGCAGTATTATGGATAGCGGATTTGATGGCATCTTCTTAATCGCAACAAACCCTGTAGATATTTTAACTTATGTAACTTGGAAAGAATCTGGTTTACCGAAAGAACGTGTAATCGGTTCTGGTACAACGCTTGATTCTGCTCGTTTCCGCTATATGTTAGGTGAGTACTTCGATATTGGTCCACACAACATTCACGCTTATATTATCGGAGAACACGGCGATACTGAACTTCCAGTTTGGAGCCATGTTTCCGTTGGTATCCAAAAACTACAAACACTGCTTGAAAAAGACAACACGTATAATCAAGAAGATTTAGACAAAATTTTCATAAACGTCCGTGATGCAGCTTACCATATTATTGAGCGTAAAGGCGCAACTTATTATGGTATCGGTATGTCACTTCTACGTGTTACAAAAGCAATTTTAAACGACGAAAATAGTGTATTAACTGTATCAGCTTACTTAGAAGGTCAATACGGTCAAAAAGATGTTTATATCGGGGTACCTGCTGTTTTAAATCGCGGCGGTGTTCGTGAAATTTTAGAGGTTGAATTAAGTGAAGATGAAGAATTAAAATTCGACCACTCTGTTCAAGTATTGAAAGAAACAATGGCTCCGGTTCTTTAATTAAGATAAAAAGCAATCCAATTTATTTTGGATTGCTTTTTATTTTCATTATCTCCTATGACTTTTTAGTGATTTTCTATCATTTCTTATTTTTTAGTCGCATCCTCATTATTTATATCAAGTACATCTAATAAAAAGATAAAGATTGGTATCCCGATAATAAGCCCCCATATTCCGAGGAAATGCTCTGAGAAGATAAGAATCATAAATGTGTAGAATATTGGTAAATTTGTTTTTGCAGACATAAACTTCGGATTTAAAAAATAACTTTCAAGAGCATGGATTACTGTTATGAATACGAGTATGTATACTACGTACATAACTCCGCCTACGTTGTAAGCAATGATACAAAGTGGAAACAAAGAAATAATCACACCTGCAACAGGAATCAACCCTAGTAAGAAAATCATAACAGCTAATACAAGTAGCTGTGGAAATCCTAAAACGATTAATGCAATGACAGTAAGAATACAATTTACAACGGCAATTAAAAACTGAGCCTCAATTACTTTGCCGAACGATCTTGCAAATCTTTCACCAAAATATGCAATTTCCTCATAAAAGATTTTTAACTTACTATCTTTAAACTTAGATGTAAATGTAATAATACGCTCTTTTTCTAATAAGAAAAATAAGCTTAAAATTAGAGATAATAATATTTGTAAACTTACCTTCCCTATATTTGCTATCGATTGATAGATGACATCCACACCTTGTTCTATATATTTTGATACTTCCATCCCATTAATTGTCGAAAGTGCATATTTAACGATTTCATTATCAGGTGGATTTTGAAAAAATAGTTTAAACTGATAAATTAATTGTGAAATTTGTATCGTCAGCACAGGTAAATATTTATATAACGTTGTGCCTATAAAGGAAACTAATATTATATATAAACATGCAATAACAATTTTCCGGTTTACTTTCAATTTTCTTGAAATAAAACGTTGAAATCGATCCATTAAAAACGTCAGTATAAACGTAATTAATATTAAATTAATCATACTTTTTAATGCGTATAATACAAGCGCTACTATTATTAAAACGAGAAACCGTTGAAACCCTCTACTTCGAAAAAAACTCTTTACTTCATTCATTAAGAATTAACCTCCCCCTTCAATGGATGGAAATTGAATATATTACATTTTATGAACTCCTATAGACAATCTTTCTTACTAATTGAGAAGAATCCTTTTTTTCTTTTCATATTGTTAGATTCCAGTTATTTTTCATATAATCTTTTATAAACTAGGTAATTTTCTATTTTTAGACTGCTGTTCATACGCATATCCAATATTGAAAAGCTCTTTTTCACCAAACTGTTTCCCTACAAACACTACACCGATTGGTTCTCCATTTTTATCATATCCAGCAGGAACCGCTAATTCCGGATAACCAGCTACAGCTGATAGAAGAACTTCATCGTTATTAATCATAACTAGAGCATCCAAACCTTTTTCTACTAAATACCTATCTAGCTCTTTTCTTGCATTTTCTTGACTCGTTTGCACTACGTTTTCAAACTCTTCTTTCGTTATAACAGATTTTTCAGACCCTTCAATTAATGTTTGTCCGTATTTTATTCGTCTTTTACTATCCTTTTTATTAAACGCTATAATCTCTTCTAACGATTTTACCGGTACATTCTTTTGCTGTGAAAGATAGTCGTTTACATTATGCTTGAACTCATATTCTAATGTTTGCAAATTATCTACACCCTCAGCACTTAACTGGATATTATCAGTTAATATCGCACCTGCATCTTGAAGGTCTTTTCTAATTTTTTCTGCTACTGCTTTTCTATTTTCATCTTGTTGGTCTACAGAAAAAAGAAGCCCTATCTTTTTCCCTTTTAATCCATCTATCGATAAATCCTTTGTATAATCAATTCTTTCTTTATCTTTCATTTTTTCTGTCATAACATCTTTTTCGTCATAACCTATCATTGCATTAAATAATGTTGCTGCATCTTTTACCGTTCTTGCCATAGGTCCTGCTGTATCAAGAGTTTCAGCTAACGGAATAATTCCTGTTCTGCTTACCATACCTAAAGATGGACGTAACCCAACTACTGATTGCTGCGCCGCGGGTGCAACAATCGATCCCGTCGTTTCTGTTCCAATTGCAAGCGGTGCAAAATCTGCTGCAACTACTGTAGCAGATCCTGAACTTGATCCTGAAGTATCGAATGTAATCGGACCGTACGGGTTTAAATTTTGTCCTTTCTTCCCGCTATACCCGCTTGGCATTGTAAAAGATAAATAGTTCGCCCACTCAGACATATTCGCTTTTCCTAAAACAAATGCTCCTTCTTCTTTCAACTGCTTCACAATTGTTGCGTCTTGATCTGCAATCCAATCTTTTAATACATAAGTTCCTGCACTAGTCGGCATCACTTTTTCCGTCTGTACATTATCTTTTACAACGACAGGAATACCATATAAATTCGAATTTTTGTTTCTACCCCGCTCTTGATCTAACTTTCTTGCTTCTTCCATCGCATTAGGATTTATCTCTGTAACAGAATTTAATGTTATTCCATTTTGATCATGTTCTTGTATTCTAAAGAGATAAATACTCGTTAATTCTTCATATGACAACTTTCCATCATCAATCATTTTTTGAAGCTCATCTACAGTCGCATTTACGACTTCTTTTTCTTTTATCTTTACATTTTCTATATTGATTCCTTTAAGCTGATTATGTATCGGTTGTAGCACTCTTTCTTTATCATATACAATACGCTCAGGTTCCTTTGGAAAATAATTTTTATACACGTAATATCCACCAGCACACGCTAATAAGACAATGCCTCCAGTGATAGACAGCGTTACCTTTACCCATTTCTTCATGTTGCTTCCTCCACTCTATAAGATGCTTAGCTATACAAAAAAGAGAGTTACCTTTTACTTAACTCTCTCCAATCAAAATGCTAAATGAAAAAATGAAAGATTTCAATCTAATTACTTCTTTTTTTGCATTTGCTTTGCTAACATTTCTTTCACTTGATTATACGTTAACCCTGAATTTTTATTTAAACGCTTTACTTCCTCAACATCAGTACCTACCACTGTATATTTTTTCTCATCATTCATTTTTCTAATTCCCTTCTCACCGTATTATTTCTTATATTTCTTCCCTAAATACGCATAAATTAACACCACTACAAAAAAGGAAGCTGTTTTTAAGCACAGCTTCCTTCTCGTTACATATTGTATTTCTTAATAAAATTTCACTACATCTTCAGTAGGTAAGAACGTTCTTTCTGCTGGTTGTTCGTTTGGTTCACCAAATGGCATTTGACCTACTAAGCTCCACTCTGCCGGAATGTTCCAAGTTTCTTTCACTTCAGCATCTACGATTGGGTTGTAATGTTGTAATGACGCTCCAATTCCTTCAGCAGATAATAGCATCCACACAGTATGTTGTAACATCGCATTTCCTTGATGAGACCAGAATGGGAACTGATCTTTGTATAATGGGGCATTTTCTTGCATTTTTTCTACAGTTGCTTGATCTTCAAAAAATAGAACTGTTCCTACACCTGCATGGAAGCCTTTTAGTCTTTCTACAGTCGCTTCAAAGTTTTCTGCTGGTACGCGTGCTCTTAGTGTTTCTTTAACGATATCCCAAAACTTTTCATGCTCTCCATCCATTAATACAACCATACGACCACTTTGCATATTGAAAGATGTTGGTGCGTGTAAAGCTGTTTTTAACACTTCTTCAATTCTGTCTTTCGTAATTGCATCGTTTTTTGCTACTTTACGAATTGAACGGCGGTTCACAATTGCTTCTTTTAAGTTTGTTGTAGTTGCTGACATTTTAATTCCTCCAAATGTTTGTTTTATAATTTATTTTGTTATTTCATAACAAGCGAATTAGCAATATCCATTGGTATTACATTGCATACCTTCAAATGAATTTGTTTTATCCTTTTCAATTTCTTTATCAATGACCCTTTCTAGTGTTTCTTTACTAGCAAGCCCTTGAATGACTTCATCTCCAATCATGACAGTTGGAACAGCCATAATATTCGCTTCATCATATGCGTGCTGAATTGCTTCTTGATGTTTTTCTTTATATTTACGAGTGACTAAAGCATCTTTAAATTCTGCTTCAGGAAGTCCTACTTCTACCGCTAATGTTGTTAACACATCAATATCTTCAATATTTTGTTCCTCTTGGAAAAATGCTGTGAATACGCGGTGGTGATACTCATTACCTAGTCCACGTTCTTTTGCAAATTGACATCCTTCGAAAGCTAAATGTGTATATGGGTGCGGTGAAACACGTGGCAAGCGCATATCGATTCCTAATTTCTTCGCAGTCGGAAGAATGAAAGCATCCCATGAACCTAATTTTTCTGGCTCATTCCATGGATCTATTTTTGAATATGGACTTGGACGTAATTCAAATGGCATCCATTCAATCTCTACATCTTTCTCTTTCGCTACCTCATCTAATGGACCTTTTGCTAAAAAACAAAACGGACATATAAAATCTGAGTATACTTTCATTTTTACAGTCATAACTTTTACACCTTACCTTTATAGCTGTAACTCAATCAGTTACATTAGTGATAAAAAAATATAAATATTATTTAAGCATTCATTTTTTCTTGCAAAGTTTCAAACAACTGCCCCATCGTAATATTTCTCAAAACTTCTTCCATCGCGGATTGTGCTTGAATTAAAATAATTTCTAACACCGCTTGAATATTCGCCCCAATTGGACAATCTGGATTCGGTTGCTCGTGAATATGAAATAGCTTGTCTTCTTCGACTACGTTCACTGCATGATACACATCTAACAATGTGATTTCATGTAAATCCTTTAGTAATCCCGCGCCACCCGGTCCACGATTTACGTAAACAAAGCCAGCTTGTTTCAAGTACGACATGATTTTACGAATGACTACTGGATTTGTATTGACACTCTCAGCCATATAGTCTGAAGTACAAAGTGAAGATGGATTGTTTTTCAAAATAGATAAAATATGAACAGCTATGGAAAAGCGGCTACTAATTTTCATCGTAATCACCACCTTGATGTAATCATTATAGTTACAACTGAAAAATAAGTCAATCCTTTTCATAGATTTTTTATAAGTAAATTAAAAAGTGTCCCATTATGATATATGAGACACCTCTTTTTATTCTGCAAATAGCGATTGAAATTCTTCAATAAATAACTGCACAGCGATTGAAGAATCCTTTAATGAAGGAACAGCTAAAGCAATTTCTCTCCATACTTGTGGTTCCAATTCTCTCGTTTGCACATTTTTTGGTAAATTCGTTAAAGATAATTCAGCTAATATTGCAATGCCTAATCCTTCTTGAATCATATTTAAAGCTGTAGTAACTGTCGAAATTACATACTCAGCCCGAAGTGGTACATTTGCTTGTTTAAACATATCAATAATAGGTGGTTCGTATCCGCCCTTACATAATATGATCGGTTCATTCTCTAAATCACTAATTGTAATAGAGTCCTTCTTACAGAGAGAATGATCCTCTCTTAAGATAGCAACCATTTTCCCCTTCGTTAATGGAACAATCTCCATATCTTTATTAGGCAAAATAACAATTCCTATATCAATAACCCTCGATACTAACCAATCTTCAACTTCTTTAATCGTTCCTTCACAAAGAACCACTTCTAATTTCGGATACTTCTCCTTAAAAAGGTTTATCATTTTGGGTAAGAAATGTGCAGAAGCACTCGGAAAACTACCAATTCGAATCGTCCCAACTTCGTGTCCTTTCTCCATCGCAACTTCTTGTTCAATCTTCTCTACACCGTTCAAAATCTCTCTAATATGTACAAGAATCCTGTTTCCTACATCCGTAACGAGGAGCCCTTTTCGTTTATCACGTATAAGAATAGTAACTCCTAACTCTGACTCAATACTTGAAATCGCATGACTAACAGCTGGCTGCGTCATATTTAATACCCTGGCAGCTTTCGTAAAACTACCTAACTCAACAGTTTTTATTAATACTTGCAGTTGTGTAATGGTCATAACTAATCACTTATACTCCTCATAAAAAAGATTCATTTTATTTATTACAGTCGATATCATATCATAGTGAAATGAATAACAACAAGGAGGTCTTTCAGTGACACAGCTTTCTCGAACTAAGACGGCCATAATCCTTACCTTTCTCGTTTTCATGTGGGGAATCAATTGGCCTTTATCAAAGTTTGCCCTGCATTATACACCACCTGTTTTATTCGCAGGCGTTCGAACTTTAATTGGAGGATTCATTTTACTCCTGTTCGCATTACCGAAATACAAAGAGTTACATTTAAAAGAAACGTGGCATTTATACGTTATTTCTTCTTTACTTAACATCATTATATTTTACGGATTACAAACTGTCGGCCTTCAATATATGCCTGCTGGGTTATTTTCCGCCATTGTATTTCTACAACCAGTTTTACTCGGTATTTTCTCGTGGATATGGCTTGAAGAATCAATGTACGGCTTGAAAATTTTCGGGCTTGTTCTCGGATTTATTGGTGTAGGCGTTATTAGCTCAAGCAGTTTAACAGGACATATTTCTGTTATTGGAATCCTTCTCGCGTTAGGATGCGCTATTGGCTGGGCACTTGGCACAGTATTCATTAAGAAGACTGGTCACCGTGTTAATGCCATTTGGATGGTAACACTTCAGCTTATTATTGGTGGCCTTTGCTTAATTGGATTTGGTTCAGAGTTTGAAAGCTGGTCTAGTATCGCTTGGAGTATGCCATTTGTTAGCGTACTTCTCTTTATTTCATTCTTCGTTATTGCAATGGGGTGGCTTGCATACTTCACACTTGTTGGAGCTGGTGAAGCAAGTAAAGTTGGGGCTTATACCTTTCTCATTCCACTAATAGCTATTATTGTAAGTTCAATTTTCTTACATGAGGCTATTACCATTAGCTTATTCATCGGACTATTATTTATTGTTGTGAGTATTTGTTTTGTAAATATGAAACCGAAAACACTTGCTGTAAGGCAGCAAGTTGAAATGAAATAAACGTAAGAAATAGCCTACTGTTTGTAGGCTCTTTCTTACGTCTTACTTTTTACGACGTACTACAAAAACACACGCACTTACCGACGATACTATCGCCAAAATAGATAAGACAATTGCTATCAATTGCATATTACTAGTACCTTCATTCTTTTCTACACTAGACACTTCACCATGTTCTCCTGTTAATGACGTACCTTTTGCAATTGTAGTAAGTGAATGCGGTTTTTCAGCTTTTTCATCACCTGTCCATTCAACAATTTCTCCGTCTTTATATTGTTGATATGCGTCCCAAGCTATTTTTTGCTCTTTATCCGGATTTTTAGCGACGAAAGTAAATCGCTGGAACTGGCCGGTTAAAATCCCTTCTCCTGTCGCTTCCCATACTACAGTTTTAACTTTTCCGGCTGTATCTTTTTGCTCCTCAACTTTCCATCCTGGGACTGGTTCATACTGTTGGAACTCTACTCCAGACGGTATTTTCAGTGTAACTTTCGTCGTTGCTTCATTTTTTTCAACTGGTACTTTTATCGTATAAGTCTCCCAAGAACCAATATCAGAAGTTGCTGGTTTTACAGTGACGTGCGCACTAACAGGTAACGAAAAAATTCCCACTGCAATAATTGTTGCGATCATTGTTGTTCCTAATTTTTTTATACGTTTCATTTTCTATTAGCTCCTTTTCATACATAGCTTCTTTTTATCTGCCACCGACAATAAATTTAAAATCTGTATCGAAACTATCAAGAGATTTTGTTAATCCATGAACATGTATATTCCAGTTTCCTGTCATGTTAATATACATACCTTCAGCTTCATATTCTCCCGGTGAAACTACTGAAACTTTAAATGAACCGTTTCCCATGTTCATATCTAATGATTGAGTCGTCAATATCATTTGTTCCATATCAGTAATAGGCTGTCCCTTTTCATCCTTTAGTGTAATATGGAATTTATTTTGACCTACCTTATTCGGACTTACATTTAGCGTAAGTTCATATCCATTATCTAATTGCTTACTCTCTGTAAATGGTCCAGTAGGAGGCATCGGTGGTGTTTGTACGTTTGTCATAAAAGCTACGATTACGAAAATGATAATTCCAATGACAAACTCTACTTTCACCGTAGCTCCTAATCCTTGCTGTGCTCGCATTCTCCCTTTCACATAATGAATAATTCCCAATATCCCCATGAAAATGAATAAAAGTATCTTTGTTAATAAAGCCAATCCATACTTCGTATCAAATAACGAGTGGATTGTTGGAATAAAAAATGTACTGTTAAAAAGGCCTGTTATTAAAATCACGATGACAGCACCTGTTGCCCACGGTGAAAAACGCTTAATCATATCCCAATACATATGCCACTTGTTATCCTCATTACGTAAAAGAAGAATAATAGATGATAAACCACCAGCCCATAATGAAGCTGCGAATAAATGTAGAAAATCCATAACGACAGCAATGTCTTTAAACTTTAAACCGTATGCGTGACTATTAAAGGCCTTCATAACAAGTAGCCCTATAAACAATAGTATTGGAATACTCCATACTTTAAACGACGAAAACTTCTCATGCTTCACCGCAAAATACGTAACAATTATAATCGTACTAATGAGAACCATTTGAGTAATCCATACATAACCAAAAACAGAAAGCTGTAATGTTTCTTTTAATAGTAAAGGGTTGAATGCTTCTAGCCACGAAACATCGGCATTTATTTTCGCTTGCAATGGTAGGTTGAATAACAAGCTAATAAATATCCCAAATAAGGAGATCCATATTATGTTCTTACTCCTTGATCGAACCGAGGTTGCATTCCCTTTATACATAATAAGATTAAAGAAGAGAACTCCTAAAAATAGCGAGAAACTTGTATATAAAATTCCACGTTCCATAATCATATCGATTTGCGGGACATACCCCATCTCTTCCACTTGTACATCGTCTGTTCCCGCTTCCGCTAATCCAATACGGAATGGAATAACCCCTTGAATTGGATGCCCATCAGCTGAAATAGCTTTCCACTGAATAGAGTAGAGACCATTTTTGAGATTTTCTTTTAATCCGGCTTCTAATAGTTTTTTATTTTTTTTATCAATATGAGCATCTTTTAAATCGACTCTTTTACCTGATGTATCTCTCACATACAATGTATTAAAACGTGAAACTTGTATGTCCTCATCGAATTCAATTTTCACAACAGATGGTGCTCTCTTCAACGTTTCATTTTCCGTAGGGTTTGATTTCACAACATACGCATGAGCAGATGCACTTTTCGGTATCAATATGATAAGCACACACGCAAGTAATAACCATGTCCCTAATCTTCTCATTACTTTCACACTCATTTCACTTCTTTCTTCCTCATCGCTCTATTTTCATTACTTTAACTTCCGAAGTTTGATTCTCCGTAGAAATATTAACCTGATTAAATATAAATTTCTATAAAGTATAACTCTTTATTTCTCTTCTACCTCTAAACTTCCAATATAATAGTAACTATTATGATAGATACAACTTACATTTTTAAAGTCGATTGTTATTATATCATAAAATATATTTATGTAAGTTATCAAAGAAGAAAAGTTATCGTGAATCATTTGTGAAGAAAATGTGAAATACATAAATAAAAAGGTATTACGTTATTACGTAACACCTTTAAAAAAATATCCCTCTTCTATTTCTCTTCCGGATAATCACAATACTCGATAATCGTTCCTTCAGTATCCGCTGGGTTAAGATAAATTAATCTTCTGCCGTGTTTATTAATTCGAAGTGTATGCTCTAACGTTCGAATGCCTTGCTCCTTTAACTCTTCTAAAGCTACATCTAAATCATCTACTCGATATGCAACATGATGTACACCTTTACCTTTTTGTTTGATGAATCTGGCAATGGGCGACGTCGTATTATTCGTCGGTGCAAGTAATTCAATTCTATCTCCATCCACTTCAAGAATGGCTACTTCGCTTTCCACACCGGGAGCTTCACTTACGTAACGATCTATTAAAGTTCCTAGTAACACATTTTCATAAAAACGTATCGTACTATCTATATCTCGAACTGCGATGCCGATATGATCAATTGTTTTTTTCATTTTATTTCCCCTACTACTTTATTTTTTCTATCCTTATCAATAGTAACAAAAAAAGTTATAGAAACAAGTTCTATAACTTTTTTATTTAACCTATTTTCTTATCCGCTCTAGTTGCTGGTTGAACTTGATTTTTTGCTTTTACAACGCTAATGCCATATCCGATAAATCCACCGATAATCGCTGGGAAGATCCAGCCTAATCCTACTTCCTGCATCGGAAGGAATTTAGTGAACACTTGGCTTACTACTTCAATGTTAACTCCAGCTGCACTTAATCCATCGAATAAGCTGATGATAAATGTTACGATTAAGCTCACTTGATAAACTTCAGCTCTTCCTTTGAATAATGAATGGAAGAATGTTAAGAAAATCAATACGATTGCTAGTGGATAAATTGCTGTTAATACTGGAACAGAAACTGCGATTAACTGTGTTAATCCTACGTTTGCAACAATTGCACTAAATACACATAGTGTGATTGCAATTGCTTTGTAAGGAACATTTGGGAATAACTTATGGAAGAATGAAGAACATGCTGATACAAGTCCCACACTAGTTGTTAAACAAGCTACTGTAATCATTAATCCTAATAATACTCCGCCATATGATCCGAAATAGTAGTTAGAAACTTTCGCTAATACTTCTCCGCCGTTCTCTAAATGTCCAAGCTTTGCAACACTTGAAGCACCCATATAAGAAAGAGCTGTATAGATAATTGCTAAAATAGATGCTGCAATTATTGTCGCTTTTGCACAAACGACCATAATTTGTGTTTTCGTTTTCGCACCTTTTTCTTTAATAGCATTGATGATGATAATCCCGAATACGAATGATGCGAGCGTATCCATCGTTAAGTATCCTTCTTGGAATCCTTTAAAGAATGCATGTGATGTATAAGCTTCCACTGGTGCTTGCATATCTCCAATCGGATGTATAAAAGCAACGATTACTAAAATACCGATGAAAGTCAACTTAATTGGCGTTAAAATTTTTCCAACAATATCGACAATTTTCGCGGGATTTAGCGAAAAAAAACAAGTGATGCTAAAGAATATAATTGTGAAAAGAATTAAAGGTGTAGAACCTACTCCCTCTGGCATAAACGGCTTAAGACCAATTTCATAAGATACATTTCCTGTTCTCGGTATTGCAAATAACGGACCGATCGCTAAGTATAAAACTGTTGTAAATACAATCCCGAACACTGGGTGAGCACGACTTGCTAATGACTGTAAATCATCTTTACCTGAAAAACCAAATGCTAGTACACCTAGTAATGGTAATCCAACACCAGTTACTAAAAATCCAGCGTTAGCAATCCATACATTCTCTCCTGCTGATTGACCAAGCATCGCTGGGAAAATTAAATTTCCTGCTCCAAAAAATAGTGCAAATAACATTAATCCAATAACTACTATGAACGAAAACGGTACTTTATTCGCCATATTATAACCCCCATTCAAATTTCCTTATCTCATTTTCCAATTTTAACTAATTGAATTTTCTGAATATTTAATTTAAGTATCAACTATTCTTGAACTCATTATAGTTTGCTATATAATATTTTGCAATACTATTTTCGAACTTTTCTTTTATTTTATAAATATACATTTTTTAACATGAAAAATAGACTAAAAAACCAACACGGTCATCCATGTTGGTTTTTCCATTTACTATCATGAATTAAAATTTCGCTGCTACTTTTTTAACGTTTTCTAGACCTTCTTCAACAATTTGTTGTGAACGATCTGGATATTGATTGTGCCCTTCAATTACAACTGTCTCTGGATTTGTAATTCCCCAGAATCCAAGTACAGTTGTTACGTAATTAACTGCCATTTCCATAGGAGCCATTTGCTCTGAAGAGTAATCTGAACCACGAGCACCTAACACAACTACTTTTTTACCACCAACTAAACCTTCTGGGCCATTTGCTGTATATTTAAACGTTTTTCCAGCTTGAGATAAGTATGAAATATATGTGATTAATGGTGCTGGTACTGTAAAGTTCCATAATGGGAATGCAAATACAACCTTATCAGCTTCTAAAAACTGATTTAAATATTGATCTACTGTAGCAACTGCCTTCTCTTCTTCAGCTGTTAACTCCATGCCTTGGCTACGTTTATATCCACCTGAAATCGCGATATTTCCGTAATAAGGAAGATCTAATGCAAATAAATCTAATTCCATAATTTCTGTATTTGGATTTGCTTCTTTATAAGTACTTACAAATGTTTCATACATTTTTGAACTAACTGCTTGCTCCGCTGGACGATCGTTTGCTTTTACAAATAATACTTTTGACATTTTTTTATTCCCCTCTACATTCTTATTTTCTTCTTTTTTACCAAATAATGAGCTAAATAGTCCCATTTTCTTCACCTAATCTTTCTTTTCATATTCATTATTCATCATCATAAAAATTCTTATTCTAAGAAAAAGTTTCAATAGATACCTTAAGTTAAGCTATCAAAACTTTTTGTTATTTAATTACCTTATGCAAGTGATTGTAATATAGCCACTTACTTTAGTCAAGTAACTTTCAATAAAAAACAAAATCTCAATTTAAAAATATTAACTAAAATACAATTGAACACCAAATACATCTTTATTACTTGTATAATAAACTTAGAGAGGAAAATTCATATATAGAAAGGATTTATTCATGAGCACTATAGAAAAGATTCAAACTTTTATTATTCTTTTTGCTGTTACATGCGGCATCGTACTCGGACAATTTAATATGATACATACGTATTCAGACAAGTTTATTGTTCCCTTCTTATTTTTTATGCTATATGGATTATTCCTCAGCATCCCATTAAAAGAAATAAAAAACGGATTTCGCAATTTAAAATTTGCTGGAACAAGTCTTACTATTAACTTCTTATGGACCCCTTTACTCGCTTGGGGATTAGGAGCACTATTTCTTTCAGATCATCCAGCACTTTGGGTTGGATTTATAATGTTAATGGTTACTCCATGCACAGATTGGTACTTAATCTTTACTGAAATAGCGAAAGGAAATGTAGCACTTTCTACTGCAATTTTACCTGTAAATTTAATTTTGCAAGTACTACTCCTTCCAATTTATTTATTTTTATTTGCTGGTGTCATGAAAACTGTAGTGGTTTCTGTTTTAGTAGAAAGTATTGTTATCGTAATCGTCTTACCATTTATACTTGCACACGCTACAAAATTCATTATGAATAAAATGAAAAAAGCTGAAACTCTCGAGAATAAACTCATTCCGTTTTTCAGCTCTGCTCAAATTGTATTTTTAAGTTTAGCAATAGTAGCGATGTTTGCATCACAAGGTAAATATTTACTGCAAAATATGAATGTCGTTTTATTATTACTCGTTCCTGTTCTATTGTTCTTCATCATTAATTTTTTACTAGGACAATTTATCGGACGCATCATGCATTTATCTTACAAAGATACAGTAAGTCTAAGCTTAACAACGTTAGCAAGAAACTCACCTGTTGCACTCGCTATCGCTGTAACAGCTTTTCCAGACGAGCCTCTTATCGCACTTGCACTCGTTATTGGACCGTTGATTGAGTTACCGGTACTAGCTTGTGTTTCACAAGTTTTGTTGCTTATTAAGAAAAAACGGCAATACGCATAATAAAAAACGTCCCATTTTGGGACGTTTTTTATTATGGAAAGATTACATACAACACTTATTTCTTATTTCTTATTTCTTATTTCTTATTTCTTATTTCTTATTTATCAATACAAATGAAATTACCGAAACTACAAACGTAATAATACCAATTGTAATAAAGTGAAACTTTAATCATTGGGGGTTTTGTTCATCCCCCAATGATTATTAGCCCTCACCACTCCCGCATTAACAGATCCTTTCTAATTAAAAATGATAGGAAACGTAAATATAACGAAAGCTGCCCAAAGTCCGTATATTGGCAAATACTTCGTAACGGCATCTTGGATAGCTTTTGGTCCTGATTTATTTTGCAAGAAACGCATATAGGCAAACATAATCCAAATGAGATTTGCCCAAATCAGTATGTTTACTCCTAAAACAGCAAGTCTATTAGGTGTAATCCCGTAAGAAGAAAGTCTAAATACTATGGCTGACAATGCGACAGTGTCAATAATAAGCGCCAGAACAATTAAGGAAAAATTTATATAATCTGAAATATTCTTTTTCTCGTCCGAGTCACTTTCAACGATAGAAAATATGGTAACAGCCAATACACCAAGGAGGATTCCGTTGAAGGCCATTAGGAAATTGCGATCCAAGAACGGATTTTTCCCGACCCAAATTACCGTTATAAGATAGATAAGCAACGTGATCAGGACGAGAGGACTAAAAATTTTAGATATGTATGGTGTAATATTTTTAGCAAGCTTAAGATTCATTGATACTAAGTATGCAGCCACAATAGCGAGAGCCGCTGCTCCAAATAAAACAACATTACTAAAATAGAATTCTCCTATATCTAAGTCAACAAAGCTAAATAAACGCATGGTGAATACTGCTAGTATCATTCCGCTCACTGCCATGCTGGCGTAGAGAAGACAATATTCTAAATTAAATTTTATATAGGCTAATCTTGTACTGCCTTTTGAATATTCATTTCCTGTAAACGCAAGCCCTACTAAGACCCATAAAAATATAGGAAGATGTAAATAAGCAAGAATGGTACTGTCTTTATAATTTAATGGCAACGTATTAAGATACATCCCGGAAATAAGGAACAACGCTGCAAGGGAATAAATAATACTTTTTTTGGGAGTATTATTGTAAACAAAATAAGCAGCAATAAAGGGAATTACACCAAAAGCCAAGTTAATTGGAGCAATTGCTTCCTGCTCAACAAAGTGGAAAATGATCCTGGTGCTTATGCCGGCCAGAATAGCTAAAAGGCCCATGAATAAGAAACCTTTTTGAAACAAAGATGTTTTTTCTTTATTTACTTTCTCCTTGAAATGCAACCTTTCATACCAAGCACCTAGAACCTGGGAATCAGGGTTTTGGTCCCATGCTTGTGAGAATGCTTTTTTAAAAGCTTTCGGATCTTTTCTATACATCTTCTCCAACTCATGGGGGTTATCCATATTTTTAACAATCAAATTGTTAATGTTCATAGTTATACCTCCTCTAATTTTAAAAATAAGGTTGTTACCTTTTAACAAAAGCACCTCATTCATTTATTATGATTTTGATTTTAATACAAAATTTATCGTTTTACAATAAAAAATTATTATTTAAAGGATTTTTTTTATCGTTAAATTTTAAATAAAAGAAAAACAAAAGAGCATGACAGTTTTATGTCATGCTCTTTTAACAAATTAATTCTCAAATACAAAATTAATCTTATTATCTTTCCACTCTAATTTCGCATCAAACGTTTTCTCGCCCTTTTTAAAACCTTTAATTAAATCAGTCTTTTCACCTTTTAAGAGCTTTGTCATATTCTTTTGCGAAATTGTTTTACTTAATATCTTCTTTGAAATGGTGAAATCACATTGCGTTGTATTATAGTTAGAACAACCGTAAAACGTTGACTTATCAATTACATCGCCATCACATTTTTTACAGCTACCAACCTTTTTACCCGTTGTAAATTTCGATCCTTTTCGTTCAATCGATTCAACATGTAGTCCAGTGAAATCCCACTTCTCAGACATTTCCACTGCATCTTCAATAATTTTAGCTGATAGCTTTTTCGTTTGTTCCATAAAAGTTGCTGGTGATGCTGTACCTTCACCAATTTCCGCAAGACGTTGTTCCCATTTCGCAGTCATTTCCGGTGAAGCTAGTATTTTGTCACCAATTGCGGTAATTAATACTTTTCCTTTATCAGTCGCATACACTTGGTTTTTCTTTACATCTATATATTTACGGTCTTTCAACATCGTAATAATACCCGCGCGGGTCGCTTCCGTACCTAAACCTTCTGTTTTCTTCAATACCTTCTCTAGCTCTTCATTCTCTAAATACTTACCGGCTGTTTTCATTAACGTAATAAGTTGTCCTTCTGTATAACGCTTCGGTGGCTGTGTTTTTCCTTCTTTCACTTTCACCTTTACAACTTTTCCTTCTTCACCTTCAGCTACAATTGGAAGAATGGTTTCGTCATCTTTATCGTCTTGGAAAATAACTTTACGCCAACCTTCTTGAATTTGCTGTTTTCCTTTTGAAATGAATTCAGCACGTTCATCTACAAGCGTTACAATCGTTGTATAGTCAAAGATTGCAACTTCATAATGAGCTGCAATAAGCCTTCTTACGATCATATCGTATATTTTCTTTTCATCACCTGATAGTCTGCTTGGGTTTGTAACTTGCTCTGTCGGAATAATTGCGTAGTGATCTGTTACTTTCTTTTCATTCACATAACGCTTATTGTTCATAATGGATTCAATTGGTGCCGGTAATAAGCCTTTATATTCATCAAATTGACTTAACTTCTGTAAAATATCAGGGAACGTCGCTGCTTCTCCTTGTGTAACATAGTTAGAATCTGAACGTGGATAAGAAACAATCCCTTTTTGATAGAGTGCTTGCGTTATATCAAGCGTCTTTTTCGGTGAAAACTTAAAGGCTTTATTTGCCGTTGCTTGCAGTGATGATAAGTTGAATAAAAGCGGCGGCTGAAACTCTTTACGCTCCGTTTTCATTTCCTTCACAACAGCCGGTTTCCCTTGGCAAAATGCCGCAATTTTATTCGCCATATCAGGGTCTTTTAAGCGGGATTCATTATCCTTTTCCCATTTTCCGTCATATTTCTTTCCTTCTATATTAAAGGTTGCAAACACTTCCCAGAAAGGCTCTGACTTAAAGTTTTCAATTTCTTTCTCACGCTTTACAATCAATGCTAACGTTGGTGTTTGGACACGACCAGCAGAAAATACATCATTCATTCCTTTTTTCTTTAGCAAAATACTAAAGACACGTGATGCATTCATACCAACAACCCAGTCAGCGCAAGATCTTGTGTATGCTTCGTAATACGTATTAATTGTATCTGATTCGTCAAGTAAATTTTTAAACCCTTGATAAATAGCTTGCTTCGTTAAAGACGAAATCCATAGACGCTTCATCGGCTTTTGCACGTTACAAAGATTAATAATATTTCGTACGATTAGTTCCCCTTCACGCCCAGCATCGCCTGCATGAATAATTTCTGTTACCTGTGGATTATGTAACAGCTGTTTCACAACGTTAAATTGCTTATACTTTGACTTTGTTACTTCAAATTGAAAACGCTCTGGAATCATCGGTAATGTATTAAGTGACCATTTTTTCCACTCTGCGTGATAATGCTCTGGATTACATAACTGCGTTAAATGACCAATTGCCCATGTACAGTACGCTCCATTTGGAAATAACTCATTTGCTTCTACTTCTAAATATCCATCTTTCCGGCGATATTTAAACTGTGAAACAAGAGCCAACCCTTGATCTGGTTTCTCGGCAATAATTAATTTCATTTTATAACTCCCTATCTGTATTCCAGTGTTACTTTCATTGTCTATATGTTTAGAAGCGATGATAAAACAACAATCTTATTTATCATTCGCGGTTTGTCTCGCAAATGTGAGACCTATAATATTATACGCTTATTCTTTATGGCTTCACAATAGAAACTCATAATATAACAATTTCTTTCACATGCTTACAATTAAAAAAGACGCCCTAAAAAATCAAGCGTTCCTTTGCTTACATCTATGAAATTGTGCAGATAATATGCAGATATAAATTATCATAAGTACACATATGATGAAATGAACGATAGGACAAGGAGGTATCATAATGTTTGCTTATACGTTAACTACCTTAACACTTTGCTGTACCTCAATTCTTATTGCATCCAATATTTCTAAACGTAAGGGTACCCTAATGGAGTATATGGTATTTATTATGTCTTTTAGTATGAGTATCGGTTTAAGTATTGGTTTTTATTTAGGCATTCTCTTTAAGGGGGAATTACTATATTCTACTTTACTTGCTATTTTAATTAGTGGTTTTATCGGTTTTTTAGTGGGTCTACGTTTTCACCTATATACTGCTTTAGAAGGACTGTTCTCTGGATTAATGGCAAGTATGATGGGAGCAATGATTACAGAAATGTTAAACGCTCAACAAGCTCATAGTATATTGTTCATTAGCCTTTTACTTACTATAACGATTACTATGTCCTGTGTGATTCAATTGTTATCGGAGAACTTTTCTACTTTTATCCAACAGCGTTTTTTGTTATTACTTTCAATTAGTGTAGTAATTATAGTTGCCGTATTCGCGACATTCCCACATCATACTCCTGCACCTTCACCTGGGCATAATCAACATATAAATTAGTACTTGCAACAAAAATGAATAAGCAGCTATCCATAGAATAACTGCTTCCTATTATTCTGGCTTATTAGGAATGTTTTGGTTTGGAACATAGTCAGATTTATAATCTGTATAGTTCACTTCCGTTACCATCCCTGCTGAAGCATGATGTAGGTCGTGACAGTGGAACATCCACTCACCGGGATTGTCTGCTACAAAGGCTACTTCATATTCTTCTCCTGGTTTTAAGTTCAATGTATCTTTTACAATTGGAGAACCTTCTATCGGTTTTCCATCTTTACTCAACACCTGGAAGAAGTGACCATGTAAATGCATTGGGTGATCATCCATTTTAGAACGATTTACCAATTTCACTTTTACTAAATCACCCTTTTTTACTTGAATTGGGTCAATATCCGGAAATACCTTTCCGTTAATTGTATATACCATTTCATTTTCATTCATTTGCGTATTTAAGTCCATATTATATGTGGCAGTATACTCTTGATTTAACGTGAAACTACCTAATTTTTTAGCACCATATTTCGTCATATCTAATTTCGCTAATTTTCCCTTTTCATCTGCTTTATCTTTCATCTCTTTGCTGCCATCATACTCAATAACAGCTTTCATTCCTTTTGCACCTTTATTTTTTGAATGGTCCTCAACATACCACTTCCCAGGATTATTAGCAGTAAATTCAATATCATAACGTTCACCCGGTGCGATTGAAATTACTTTATCCTTTATAACTTTTGGATTGTTTATTGGTTGACCATCTGTCGCAATTACTTTTATATCATGACCGTGAACATGTATATCATGTGATAGATAACCAGCATTAACAAGTCGAAGACGAACTTTATCTCCCTTATTCACTTTCAATGGCACTACTAAATCACCGCTTTTTCCATTGATTGTGAATAAATCATACATACTCATATCATGACCTTCCATCTTCATATTTCCATGGTCCATTCCTGTCATATTGCCAGAGTCTTTTTGATCACTGCCCATGTCCATACCGGAATGATCCATGCCGTTCTTATCGTCATTCTTTTTCGTATTTTCATCACCTTTAGATTTATTACCTATTTGCCCTTTTGTCATTTCTTTTAACTGCTTTTTAATTTCTTCTTTATCTGTAACCCATTCATCCAACATTAATGTGTAATCTTTATCATATTTTTCCTTTGTATCTTCTACAATGAGCGCTCCATACAAACCTCTATCTAATTGATTTACAGAATCTTGATGCGAGTGATACCAGTACGTTCCTGGTACGTTCGCTTCAAATTCGTAAGTGAAACTTTTTCCTGGTTCAACTGCATCTTGTGTCACGCCTGGAATTCCATCCATGTTATTTGGGACAGGATATCCATGCCAATGAATGGATACTGGTACAGATAATTCATTTTTTAATGTCACTTTCACCTTTTCACCTTTTTTCACCCGAATTTCTGGACCAGGAGATGAGCCATTAAATGTCCAGACTGGAACAATAACACCGTTACTTAATTTTTGCTTTTCTTCTTTCGCTATTAAAGTAACTTCTGGTCCTTTTTCAACCTTCAATGGTGTTGTAGCTGTTTCAGTCTGTAGTGTTTTTTTATCATTCATATTTTTATGATCATTTGTTGTATTTGTCGTCACAGAACAGGCAGCAATTAAAAATATTACAGAGACTGTAATGGCTGCTAATACAAATCGCTTCATGGAAAATCCCTCCTTTTTCTTTTTCAAAATCATTATAGAAGTTGATTTTCAAGAAAATAAGGAGATGTAATTAGATCTTACGTAAGCTAATTGGAAGATTACTAAAAGCGGAGACATTACAAGAGGCGAATATTTTAGAAATACAAAATGCTTTCCTTGTAGCGACTATATTAGCCGTTCTCGTATTTGTTTTGACGTTATTTCTTAAGAAACAATAACACTGCTATTATTAAATAAGAAAAATGTAGCTAAAATGCTCTTCACAAAAGAACTTAGATTTTTGTATAATAAGAACTAATGTTCTTTACAGACAATGGACTCAAATTACACAAATATATCAAATAGAAGAGGATTGATATACGATGAAAATTGATAGACCAAAAATTTCACCAGAGTTATCTTCAAAGAATTTTCAAGATATTTTTTATGAAGAAGATCCAACATTAGAAGTGTGTGAAATTATAGACTCCACTTTCGAAAATGAATCTGTAGATAGAGTGCGATTGTATGATGCAGTGATAAAGAATTGTAAATTCACTAATACAGACTTTAGCAATATTGATATTACAGATGTTTGTTTTGAAAACTGCGATTTATCAAATGTTAATTTAAGCAATTCTTCTGTTCATAGAGTCGAATTTAAAAACAGTAAATTAATCGGGGTTAATTTTGCAGAATCTAGCTTAGGAAATGTTAAATTTGAGAATTCAATTTTGAATTTAGCAGCATTTGGGAATTCTAAACTAGAAAAAATTATATTTAATGAAACTTCATTAAATAATGCAGATTTTTTTGACTGTAAACTTAAAAAAGTTGAATTCCAATTATGTAGTCTTGATGAAGCTAATTTTGATCAGACATCACTGAAGGGGATAGATATTAGTTCTTCTACCTTTGATACACTTACAGTTTCAGTGAACGATTTAAGAGGATGTAAAGTATCAACATATCAAGCTGTTCAGTTTGCTACTTTATTAGGATTAATAATTAAAGATTAGTATTTCGAAGAAAAGAACCCTATCCCGAATCATGGATTTTTTAATTGTCCACGATTCGAGATAAAGTTCAAATAAATTAGTGATGACTCTTTTATTATTTAACTACAGCTTGGTTTCCTTTTACATGTTCATTATTTACACTCATAAATTCTTCAATTTCTTCAACTTCTCTAATGATATCTTTTGACAAGTTTTCATACCCGTCTTTCGTTACAAGAATGTCATCTTCAATACGAATTCCAATTGATTCTTCTTCAATATAAAGACCAGGTTCAATTGTTATAACCATACCTTCTTCTAACATTCTATCTTTATATGTTCCTACATCATGTGTATCTAAACCAAGGAAATGGCTGACACCATGATAATAGTATTTTGATAACTCTTCATCTTCTTGAATTAAACCAATTGCTTTACACTCTTCTGCCAGTACCTTTTTTGTATGCTCATTTAATGCAGCGAACTTTAATCCCGGCTTAATAATCTCTGTTGTTTCTTTTAATGCTTTTAATACAATATTATAAATTTGTTTTTGACGACTAGAGAATATTCCATTTGCCGGGAATGTATAACTAATATCAGCGTTATAGTAGTCTTTTTGAGCACCTAAATCTAGCAATACTAAATCACCATTTTGAATTTGTGCATCATTATCTTCATAATGAAGAACTGTAGCATTTTTACCACTTGCCAAAATTGTATTGAACGCATGATGCTTAATGCCAGATGATTTCAGTGTAAAATCAAATTGAGCTTCTAATTCATACTCCATCATGTCTGCTTTTGCATGCTTAAGTACGTTGTAAATACCGTCTTTCGTTATAGCAATCGCTTCTTTAATAATTTCAATTTCTTCCTCGGTTTTAAAAACTCGTAATTCACAAATGTTCGGATATACATTACCAATTGTTACATGTGGGTATTGTTCTCTTACATGTTTAGCAAACGCTAATGTTTTTGTCTCCGTACCATTCCACTCACGACGTTCTATATCTAAATATAGATGCTTCGCATTTTCTGTAAAGAGTATATTTGATACTGCTTTTTCAAAGCTATCTAAATATAAAACTTTCTTTATACCTGAAATTCCCTCTGCTTCTTCGCTAGAAACTGTCTTCCCAACCCATTTTTCCATTACTGGATCTGATTTTTCAATGAAAAGTGTCTCTTCTACACTATTCCCAAACTTTTCCAGCATAAAAATAACATTTGGTTCATCGATTCCCGTTAAGTAGTAAAAATTACGATTCGGTACAAATTTATAATGTGCATCAGCTGACATATGCGGTGCTTGTCCCGCAAATAAAATCGTAACGGATTCATCAGGTAATGTTTTCGTTAGTCTTTCTCTATTTTGAGCAAAAAATGTTGATTTCATAATAATCCCCCTAGTGTTCTATGTATGCTTGTAAAGCTAATTGTCCTCTGTTATTCATTTTATTATTGTTATAATTTTTCGTCAATTTTTAACCTTTTAGATGGTGTTGACATAATAAAAATTAAGCGTTACAATAACTATATATTAGTAAGTAACTAATATATTTAAATCTAACTAGAGGTGAATCAAATGAAAAACATTTTATTCCGTATTAACGAATTGTCAAAAAAAGAAAAAGCAACTGGATTAACAGTTGATGAAAAACAAGAACAACAAATGTTACGTCAAAACTATACAGAAACATTTCGTGGAAGCCTAGATTCCATTTTATTAAATACAAAAATTGTTGATTCGAATGGTCTTAACGTTACACCAGTTGCATTACAAGATGCTCAAATACGTTTAAAATTAAGCAAATGAGTTCCGCGCTAAAGAATTTCAATAAAACATAAACAGAGCTGGATTTCCTATATAGAAATTCCAGCTCTGTTTATTGTCTTTTCTAATTTAGTAAACGAGCGATACATCGCAATTCTCCACGACACAATCATCGCAAATGCTAGTAAGAAAAACATGCCGCTTAACTCTGCCAAATCAATTGATTGGCTTAAATATGACTTTAATGCCACGCGTACAGCTAATAAGCCTACTAAAATGAATATGAATGCTTTTGACGGTTTCATAAATATATGTTCGCCTTTTATTTCGAACTTAGTTGTTTTAATAAGAAAAATAGAGAAAATAATCCCTATACTAATTGCCTCGACTATTTCTAACGATGTTAATCGAAAATCTGGTAAAAAGTACATCATCGCGCCTGTACTCATAAAAATTGGTGGTAATATAATTTTCTTTTTCGTTACCGGCTTTTTCGCTGCTTTAAAACGTAGAAACATTACCCCAACAGCCATACAAACCGCTATGACACTTGATAAAAGTGCTATCATACTTTCCACTCCTATCTATTTAAATGACTTTTTTAGCAAAATCATAAACCAATAAGTAACTACATGCCGCATTATAGAATTTCTTCATTATATTCCTCCTGCTGTAAACTTTCCATATTCGCTGCAATCATTTTACGCAAAGTTTATGAACGGAATATGAACAAAAAAGCCATTCTGCAATTAATAATTGCAAAATGGCTTTTTAACTTATTTTAAATCGTCAATTGTGAAAGCACCTGGAAGTAATTGCTCAACAGTCACTTCTTTTTCATCACCTTTTACATTCGTTAGTAATACAGGCATTTTCGGATCACAGAATTCAGCAATTACTTGTCTACACGCACCACATGGTGAAATCGGTCCATCAGTTTCTCCTGTAATAACTAAGTAACTAAAATCGCGCTCCCCTTCTGATACCGCTTTAAATATTGCTGTTCTTTCTGCACAGTTACATAAACCATAAGAAGCATTTTCTATATTACAACCAGTATAGATTTTCCCTTCTTTCGTAACTAACGCTGCGCCAACAGGAAATTTAGAATACGGAATATACGCTTTCGATAACATCTTGTTTGCTTCTTCAATATATTTTTTCTTATCCATATTATTTCCCCCTCAAAGTAAATGAAATGATCATTAGTCAGTAATAACTGTATGAACTAATTTAGGAGCCACTGCTGTTTCAGCGATAGAGATGTTCTCATAAATTTTTGCTTTTACATCTTCTACATTTTCACGATTTGCGTAGATTGTTACGAACGGCTCGCCTTCTTTTACTGCATCGCCAACTTTTTTACGTAACATTAATCCTACTGCTAAATCGATTTCATCTTCCTTCGTTGCACGACCTGCACCAAGTAACATAGCTGCAATACCAATCTCATCTGCAACAATGTTAGAAATAACACCTGAAGTTTTTGCAGGTACATCAATTACATACTTCGCTTGTGGCATTTTTTCTGGATTGTCTACAATTGAGCTATCTCCGCCTTGATTGCTTAAGAACTCTTTAAATTTCGCAGTTGCTTTTCCGTTTTTCATCACTTCAATTAGCATTTCACGAGCTTCTTCTAACGTATTTGCTTTTTTCGCAAGTACGACCATTTGACTTCCTAATACAAGTACTAATTCTGTTAAATCTTCTGGACCTTCACCTTTTAACGTATCAATCGCTTCTTTCACTTCTAGAGCATTACCAATCGCAAATCCAAGAGGTTGTGACATATCTGAAATAACTGCCATTGTTTGACGTCCTACGTTATTTCCGATACGTACCATTGCATGTGCTAATTCTTTTGCATCTTCTTCTGTTTTCATAAATGCACCAGCACCTGTTTTTACATCAAGTACGATTGCGTCAGCACCAGCTGCAATTTTTTTACTCATAATTGAACTTGCGATTAAAGGAATTGAGTTAACAGTTCCTGTTACGTCACGTAATGCATAAATCTTTTTATCTGCAGGCGTTAAGTTTCCTGTTTGTCCAATAACAGCTACTTTGTCACGGTTTACAATATCGATGAACTGCTCTTTCGTAATTTCAACGTGGAATCCTTCTACCGCCTCTAATTTATCAATTGTTCCGCCAGTATGTCCTAAACCACGACCAGACATTTTTGCTACTGGTACGTCTAAAGCAGCAACTAATGGTCCTAATACTAAAGTTGTTGTATCACCAACACCGCCAGTTGAATGTTTGTCTACTTTAATTCCTTCAATTGCCGATAAGTCGATCGTTTCTCCAGACTCAACCATCGCCATCGTTAAATCTGCACGTTCGCGATCTGTCATATCTTTAAAGAAGATTGCCATTGCAAGTGCACTCACTTGATAATCAGGAATACTTCCGTCTGTATATCCATTAATAAAGAATTTGATTTCTTCAGTCGTTAATTCTTTGCCGTCACGTTTTTTTGCGATAATATCTACCATTCTCATTACAATCACCATTCCTTTTTATATTATATGAATCTATTAAAATAATAAGCCAACGATTGTTGCTGATAAGAAACTTACTAACGTTGCACCGAATAGTAATTTCAAACCAAATCTTGCGACTACATTCCCTTGCTTTTCATTTAAGCTCTTAACTGCCCCTGCAATAATTCCAATTGAAGAGAAGTTTGCAAATGAAACTAAGAATACAGATATAATCGCTGTCGTTCTATCTGAGAAATTAAAGTTTCCTTGTGCTAAATCTGTCATAGCGACAAATTCATTTGATACTAATTTTGTTGCCATAATATTTCCGGCATTAACTGCTTCATGCCAAGGTACACCCATAATAAATGCAAATGGTGCAAATACATAACCAAGTATTTCTTGGAATGAGATACCAATTACACCTTTAAATACTGCATTAATGAATGCGATAAGAGCAACGAAACCGACTAACATAGCTGCTACTGTGATCGCAACTTTAAATCCGTCTATAATGTATTCACCTAATACTTCAAAGAAAGTCTTTTTCTCTTCTTCTTGCACTTCTAACATATCTTCTTCTTCAGTAACTTCATACGGGTTAATGATAGAAGCGATAATAAAACCACCGAATAAGTTAAGAACTAAAGCGGTTACAACATATTGCGGTTTTAATAACACCATATATGATCCAACGATAGACATTGAAACGGTAGACATTGCAGATGCACATAATGTATACATTCGTTTCTCTGGCAATAATCCTAGTTGTTTCTTAACTGAAATAAACACTTCAGATTGTCCTAAAATCGCAGAAGCAACAGCATTATATGATTCTAGTTTCCCCATTCCATTTACTTTACTTAATGCTAGACCGATAGATTTCACAATAATAGGTAATACTTTAATGTGTTGCAATATACCTATTAGTGCTGAGATAAATACGATTGGCATTAATACACTTAAAAAGAACGAAAACTCTTTTTGATTTACTAATCCACCAAATACAAAATTCACACCGTCAGCAGCATATTTTAATAACTCTCCAAAACCATCTGCTATTCCGCTAATTAATATATTCCCTACACTTGTATTTAATAATAAAAACCCCAAAATGAATTGTAAAATAACCATCGTTATGATTGGGCGATATTTGACTTTCTTTCTATTATTACTAGCAAGCCAAGCGATACCTAAAATCAATACGAGGCCAAAAATACCAATTAAGTATTTCATAAGCCTTCCCCTCCCATTCGTATCCGCTTACATCTTTTTCAATTGTTAAAGCAATAGATACACTTTACTTTGTGTATCTATTGCTCTTCACTTCATTAATGATTAGTAGTTATCTGTAGCACCTTTTGCATCATTTAATACGATTGCAACACTAGCACTTGCTCCAACGCGAGAAGCTCCAGCAGCTACCATTTTGTCTGCATCTTCACGTGTACGAACGCCACCAGATGCTTTTACACCAACGTTTGGTCCTACTGTTTTACGCATTAATGCGATGTCTTCAGCAGTTGCTCCGCCAGTTGAGAATCCAGTTGAAGTTTTTACGAAGTCAGCACCAGCTTTTACTGATAATTCACAAGCGCGTACTTTCTCTTCATCTGTTAATAGGCAAGTTTCAATGATTACTTTTACAAGAGCTTTTCCTTTTGCTGCTTGTACTACTTCATAAATGTCTTTTTCAACGAACTCGTTATCGCCGTCTTTTAAAGCGCCTACGTTGATTACCATATCAACTTCAGTTGCACCTTTTGCGATCGCATCTTTTGTTTCAAATGCTTTTGTTTCAGTCGTGCTTGCTCCTAATGGGAAACCGATTACAGTACAAACATCTACATCATGTCCAGCTAATTCTTCAGCAGCTAGCTTCACCCATGTAGGATTAATACAAACAGAAGCGAATTTATATTCCTTTGCTTCTTCGATTACTTTCATAACATCTTCTTTAGTAGTATTAGCTTTTAAAATTGTATGGTCAATTAACTTTGCAATGTTCATTATCTTCACTCCTCATATCTTTTAACAACTTCATTCTAACTCTTAGTTGAACAAATGTAAATACACTTTTGAAATTTTGTTCATTCTTTTTTAGAAGGGAGTCTCTTGTAGTAAATAAAGCGCATTCTAACTAAGAAACACTTCCTATTTTAAAATCAAAACTTTTATATTAACAATGGTAGTATGTATCTCAATATCCATAATTATTTTAAAAAAGGCAATTTGTATTCAAAAAGCACCCCATAATTTATACTTAATAAAATAAAAGGCTTTCTCAAAATTAATATCTTGAAAAAGCCTTTTATTTCTAATCTTTTTGATAATGTAACAATTCCTTTGCTGTATGCTGATCGATAATTAATACATTTGCATACCCGCCACGTAACGCACCATCAATTGCTTTTATTTTTCTATTACCACCTGCAACTAAAATAGAGCGTTTCTTTAATTTCAGTTCCTCTAACTCAATTCCAATTGTACGCTGATTAATCTCTTCGCTACTAATATTTCCGTCTCCATCAAAGAAACGTGAACAAATGTCACCGACTGATTGTTTTTTGAGTAAACTTGTTTCATCCTTATCGAAATAACCTAATCGGAATAACAGCGCTTCGTCTCGCACTGTTCCTACAGTGAAAACTGCAATATTCGCTTGTTTCCCCATTTCGATAATGTGATGAATATGTCGATCCTGCTCTACTAATTCTTTTGTCACTGCATTATCAAATATAACTGGAAGAGGTAGATTTCTTGGCGTCGTTTGAAAAGCATCTGCAAATAAAGCTATCGTCTCATTCGCATATGTATTTACACTCGAATGACTAATGCCACCTTTTAGCTGGACAACCTCTACCCCTTTTACATGTTGCGGTACGATTTTTCTAGCAATTTCATACATCGTCATTCCCCAGCTTACACCAACAATATCACCGTTTTTAACCGTCTTTTCCATATACTCAGCAGCATATTTACTTATATACTCTGTAATCGTTGCATATTCCGGTACTGGAGAAAACACAACATGTGCCTCTAACAAGTTGTACTTTTCTTTCAGTAAATTCCCAACGTTATCTAAAT
Organism: Bacillus sp. 196mf; assembly: GCF_003217275.1. Lineage (NCBI taxonomy): Bacteria > Bacillati > Bacillota > Bacilli > Caryophanales > Bacillaceae > Bacillus > Bacillus sp. 196mf. Next base: position 646,965 of record NZ_QJTG01000001.1, on the reverse strand, counting down.
CCGCAAATGGATCGGCGATGCTAATTTGAACAAACCCTTTTTCTTTCGCGTACTTTAACAATCTAGAAATCGTCGGTCTTGAAATATTTAATTTGTTAGCAATTTCTTGCTGACTATAATCTGATTGATAATATAATCTTGCAACTTCAACGCTTAATTGTTGTTTATCTTTTTCCATAGTAACTCATTACAAATCCCTTCCTGTATTTCCCTTTCGTTACAAGCATTATACAGCTTTATGCAAAAAAATTCGACTACCGAATTTTATTTAACTGAACTTCTATTACGCTTATTATATATAATGAAATCTGCTTTATTCCATGTTTACCTTGAAGGAGGGAGAAGATGACGAGTTTCACATCGGAACAATTGCCTTACTGCCCGAAAGTCGAGGACTAGGGATAGGTACCAGACTACTTGAGTTTGCTGAGGAACAAGCTTCGCTGCAAGGCTTTGCCAAATGCTCTCTGACGGTAAAGAAAGAGAACCAACTTGCCATTAAATTGTATCAGAGGATAGGCTACCAGATTACAGGTGAAATCAATAAACCAAAGTTATCGTTGTACAGAATGGTCAAAAACGTAGAACCTTACAACCATTTATAAAAAATTTGTACAGTATTAGAGGGTACCAGCACATGCCCATAAGGTTAAGGATTCAAAATTACCCCAAAGTAAAAAGTGTACATTTTGTACAAGTTAACACAAAATTTTAGCTTGATAGTGATGGGATGAGGCCTCTATATAAAAAAACACAGTTTACACTCAAACTGTGTTTTTTCGACGTATAATGCTTTATCAACATCTCTTTTTATTCTTTAAAATCTGCAACAGAACCAGGCCCCTCCTCAAAGTATAAATTCCAAGGGAGGAACCGTTTTTTAATTTACTTATATACGTACAGCTGTACCACTTACAGCAACCATTAACATTCCATCACGTACAACTTCGTAATCTACGTCAATACCAACGATAGCGTTCGCACCTTTTTGTTTTGCAAGTTCTTTCATTTCGTCCATCGCAATATCACGAGCGTCTTTTAGCTTACTTTCATAAGCACCAGCACGGCCACCGACAACATCACGAACTGAAGCGAATAAATCACGGACAATGTTTGCACCCATAATAGCTTCACCATTTACAATATCAATATACTTAATAATCTCTTTACCTTGAATTCCAGAAGTTGTTGTTACAATCATGACTGACACTCTCCTAATATATTATAATTTTTGATTAGCTTTCTTATGCCATAGAAAAAGTATTTTTGGCACCAGAAACAAGTCTAGTTTCTTACAGAATGAAACCAAGGCAATTGTTTAACATGTGTATCGCTATAACATATGCAATGGATCTTTTAGAAATAAGATAAGCCGCAGTAAGTATCAACGATCCAGGTAAATAAATAGCAATATCCGAAAGTTGGTTCGTATGAAGAAGTGTAAAAATCATAATCGAAATGATAGATGCAATAGCAGTACCAATATGGTAAGAAAAACGATTTATTAATATGTGGCGAAACACAATTTCTTCAAGTATTGGACCCAGAATACCAAATACAAGAGGTACCTCTGCACCCGTTTCAAGGAGCTGCTCTTGGTTCTCTGGTTGACCAGTTGCTAGAAAATACATAACACACTGTTCCACAATTAACGTAAATAAAACTACCATAGGAATACTTACTATTTTCAAAATTGTCTTCTCTTTAAAATAAGTAAAACTTTCAATAATTTCTTTCCTAAAGCAAATGATTCCTACAATAGCAGGTACAGTAAAACCGATGGCACTAAGAACAAATTCTGATTCAACTAAATTGACATTAGCTAAAAGTGATATGCCAAATAGTATGTACAAGCCAATTTGAAATGGTACAAACAGTGTAAAGATTATTAGCATAATGATTTCTTTTTTATTCATTTTTATAAAGTTCACTGTATTGCCCCCATAATTAAATTACCTATAATTTTTGATTTTTCTTTCTGCATAACGCTCTCCTTCTAAATATATTTATATAAGATTCTAAACCGGACGGTTCGGTCCGAATCGAAATCTAATGATACTACAAGTTTCTAGTTTTTTAAACCCTTTTTATAAAGTATTAACAAAATCAAAATGGAAAAAAGCAAATATATTTATATTTCAGTTGCTTTGTTACAATTTAATTCCAGTAATCATTAATGGTTAATCTTTTATAGAATGAAGTGAAAGTGGGAGTAGTTCAAACACTTTAGCTAAACATATTAATAAAAATTATATATAATAATCATAGTCTATACGTTAAAATTAACTATATATTTTTACACCTTCTACGATTGTAGGTGAAATTAGTTGTATAACAGGACTGAATTAAATAATTGGACATGTTAATTTTGACAGAAAATTCATTTGAATGATATAGATAATACAATTTGATTACCTCTTTTCAAACTGTATTGTTTGAGGTTCACATAATATAGGGATGGATAATATATTTTTGTTCCAAACTTATTTATACTTACAAAAAAATTCAAGAAAATAGATGGTAAATATCACCTGGAATATTAAGCTCGTTTTTATTAGGAGGATTACAAAGTATGACTAAAGTTGATAAGATTAAAGAAAAAATTATTGAAACATCTTTATATTTATTTAATACTAATGGGATAACTCGCACATCCATCCAGGATATAATGACAGCTACTGAACTACCTAAAGGATCTATTTATCGTAGATTCAAAAGTAAAGAAGAAATTGTCCTTGCTGCCTACGACAAAAGTGGTGAGATTATGTGGAGTCATTTTCATAAAGCAATGGAAAATAAAAAGACAGCAATTGATAAAATCCTTGCAATTTTCCTTGTATATCAAGATGCAGCTAATAATCCTCCTATTGCTGGAGGCTGTCCATTACTTAATAGCGCAATTGAAAGTACTGGAGTATTTCCAGAATTACAAAAAGCAGCAGCAAAAGGTTATGATGATACAGTAATGTTAATGGCTTCTCTCATAAAAGAAGGAATAGAGAAACAAGAACTTAAAGAAGATATAGATATTATATCGCTCGCTTCTTTTCTTGCATCTTCAATGGAGGGAGCTATTATGGCAAGTCGCGTATCTAACGATAATATACACCACCATTATTTTATTGAACAAATAAAACATCATCTTTTCTCTTATTCTAAATAAGTGAGAACTTGCAGTGTTTCCATCCAATTTTTATAAAGTTAAATTGAATACATACCCCTTATGGACAGTATCTTTTGTTTATGAGGGGTATTTGAATAGATTTTAGCAAAGGTAGTCTTTAGATGATGTTTCATGTTTCTTATTGAACGATTGATATTCAGAATGTTATAAACAACAAAACCCAGCTTTCGGAACGAAAGCAGCTGTTTAAAAGTGGGCCAGGCAAGACGATTTAAAACGGGTATGGGATAGCAAGTAATCATCCCTAAAGTTTTCCCGTCCATTTGAGCTTCATAGGCGTATTGATGACTAAAACGGTTGTTCTCCTGCCGCCATAGCTTACAAAATGTCCAATCGACTGTGTTCTTCTCCTCAGATCCTGCAAGTGGAAACGCCATGTATTCCAATGCCATTACATTTAGCTGGGCGCCGACCATGGATTGATGAACAGCCTTTACAATAGAGATTTTATTCATTATCCTATTGCTCCTTTTCACTTTCTATATTATTAATATTAATTATCATGGATTTGAATCAGTTCAGTTCACTTCCCTCTCAATTCATCCTTAGCTTTGAAACCATAATAAAATGTATTTAAAACAAGCTCTGCAGCAGATTTTTTAGCCACATTTCCTTCATATACCTGTTCCCAGGTATGGAAAAGCAGAGCATAAAGCGTATTCAAAATCCATTCGCTGCTAACTGTTTGCTGAAAGTAACCTCTTTGTTGTAGCAATTCAATAACGCGTCTTAAGGGTTCCCTCAGCTTCTCTTCTGCTTCACCTAATTCTTTGTTGTTAAATACAGATGCATCATGACCTAGAAAATAGATTTTGTCACCTAAAGGGATTAACGCTTCAATGAGTTCCGGGATATAGTTTTCACTTCTTTCCTCATCCAGTGGAATCTGGTTTACAGTATCACTTACCAGTTGTATAGCCCGATGGCCCAAGAACAGCATCAATTTCTCCCTGCTTTCGACGTAGCGATGGAGTGTAGCAATTCCAATTCCCGCATATTCCGCAATTTCATTCATCGAAGCAGTAGGATTTTCAACAAGCAATATAGTAGCTGAATCAAGAATTGCATTAAATCTCGCTTCCTTCAACGCTGACAAGTCTTTCTTCATCGTCAATCTCTCCCTTTTTCTGTATAAAGTCGTCATTTTTGATAGATAAATATATCATTTGATATTATAATAAACAATCTCAAATAAAGTGTCCAGCTGCTGAATGTAGCTTTTCAAAAAGAATTATATTCCTGAAACTGATAGTACTTTGAATGTTTCATTTTTAGCATTTCATTATTTAGATAACGATGAAGAAATTAAATTCTTTAATGTAATAAATACAAGAGCCAAAGGAAATGGTACGAGTTACTTTCTGCATAAAGTTATCGGTTTATTTTAAAATTCACTTCCGGGTATTTGGTTATCAGCCTTTTAAGGGTTGAGCCGTCATCCTTCTGTTTTACATACTGGTCAAAAAATGCCAGGCTGAATTCGTTGATAATACGATGAACTTCCTTTGGATTTTCACCTGGGCTCTGCAACACAGGGGAGAACAAATGTAAATCAGTGAAGCTTGTATGATCCGTATGAGGAATGAGCATTGACATACCACCACCAGCTAACCCACGTCCGTATCGCTCCCTCACTTCATAGGGATCTGCTTCATCAGGCTCTTCTGCACTCATGAGCAGAAACGGTTTTCCAATTCCACTTTCAGGAAAAATTTCTCCATACAATGTACCATCCATATTGATAGCTGCTTTGACACGAGAATCTTTTGCAAGTATTTGTGTTGCGGTAGCTCCACCGTAAGAGTGGCCAAACATTCCAATTCGCGATGTATCCAGTCTTCCTGTAAAGAAGCCGGTCTCATCATTTTGGTTAAGTTTTTCTATCTGATTAAGGACAAAGCTGACATCTTCCTCCCATAATTTTATGTGACTATCCCCTTCATCAGTTAAATTGATGGGCTGTACGTAAGCAGTTCGACCATCTGGAAAGACGGTAGCTGCAGCATCAAAGGTATGATCGATACTTAGAACAATGTACCCTTGACTAGCCAACTCCTCAACTTGAAACGTGTTTTGATTACGAAAACCATTAAAACCATGAGAGAAAAGTAATATGGGATAGTGATTCTCTGAGTCTGAGAGTTGTAAATCCATAAACGAATGAGACTTTACCAATTCCATGTGGCTGAATGCAAATGCAGGAATGGACAATGTTTTTTCCAATCCCTTGGAGAGCTCATTTATGTTACGAATATAAGGTTCTGGATCCCCCTTGCTTTTTTCAGCTGCAGGATACCAAATTTGCACCATCAGTTCGCGCCGATCGGTTGGATTTTTCGAATATGGTTCATTTCTCTGATGATCAATCCAATGATATACCTTCGTACCGACCCTATGTGGGCCAGTTGGTTCTTCAAATGAAAATACTGGCATAAGTAAGGGTAGCGCAACTGCTACAGACAAATAGATACATAGCAACGAAGCCTTAACTATGAATATACCCGAACTTCTAAAGCCCTTTTTCCGCACCGTTAATAAATAGCATAAAATTAAGATAACTGGGGATACATATGCCGGAATCATCTGCCATCTAAAACCTTCTGCCAATAGCTGAACTGTAACCATTACAACGGCAACCAAAGTAGCTAATTTAGACCACTTTTTCGTTTCTCTTCCTACTAACAGTATCCAACTTAATAGACTAAAATTCACAACTATCAAAACAACTTCCCAGAAATTCATTGGCATATCTCCTTTGCATGCATTTTACTTCTAATTAAAGAGGTAGTTTTCAGTTTGAGCAAAAGCAGATGAAACACCTATATAGTTGCACCGATTATGCTAATCGTTTCATCCACTCTACTCCTTTCTTCAAATTAAAAACTTAAAATGCCCAGCTACCTTTACGGAAAATTGGTTCTACAGTTCCATCTGATAGAATACCGTCGATGTCCATCTCTCTGCTACCAATCATAAAGTCCTCATGTGTTACTGAAATATTTGCCCCTAACGTTTCAAGCTGATCGTTTTCTAAATCTCTTCCACCCTCTAAGCAAGTTGGATAAGCTTTACCAATCGCTAAATGATTCGATGCATTTTCATCAAACAATGTATTAAAATATAAAATTCCCGATGCTGAAATTGGTGATTCATGTGGTACAAGTGCTACTTCACCTAAATAGCAAGAGCCTTCATCCACATTAATAAGCTCCTGTAATAAATCATGTCCTACCTGTGCTTCAGCTTTAACAATTTTTCCTTCTTCAAATGTAAGTTTAAAGCCGTCAATAATATTTCCTTGATAAATTAATGGTTTTGTATTACTTACATAGCCATTTACCCCTTGTTTCATCGGTAACGTATACACCTCTTCTGTCGGCATATTAGCCATAAAGATAGTATCATCAGGAGTTTTACCACCTCCAGTAATCCATTTATGCTGTGGTGCTAATGCAATTGTTAAATCAGTTCCTGGCGCTGTATAGTGAAGCTTCATATATTTTTTATTGTTCAGTAGGACCGCACGAGATTCTAAATTCTCTACATGTTCACGCCATTTTTCAATAGCATTGCCTTCACCAATACGAACAGCTTTAAAAATAGCCTCCCATAATGCTGGTACTTGATCCTCAGCTGCTAAATCCGGGAACACCTTCGATGCCCACTTTGGTGAAGGAACTGCTACCATCGACCAAGCTATTGAATCCTTCATTACGGCGTTGCGATTGTTTCTCAGAGCAGCTCCTGCTACCTTTTGATAGGTAACTAGACGATCAGATGAAATACCTGTAAATTTATCAGGATCTGTAGCATCTATCATTAATAGTGCTCCTTTACGTTCGATTAGCTCATCATTCATTTTAACTATCCACTCTGGGAAGCGATTAAATTCTTCATCTGAGGCATGATCAAAGTACGCACGTTCCATTTCTTCATCCGAAAAATTAACATGAACACGCCCTGCCCCAGCCTTATAAGCCTCTTTGACAACTATACGGGCGAAATCCAATGTATCTACTGATGTATTGACTAATAAGTATTGCCCTGGTTGAATATTGACACCGATTTTCACCGTAAGTTCTGCATATGCTTGTAATTTTTCTTCAAAAGTCATATTATTTACCTCGCTTTTATCAAATTGGTTTTGAATTCCCCTCACTAACCTGCTTTCATACCATACTTTCTGAACAGGTTTTCTCAGAATTTCTCTTTCCTATTTTTTACATTTTTCATCAAGACATGATAACAACTAATGGATTTTTTCTACTACTCATATATTTACTTTCTAAACTTTGATTCAAATAATATTGGTTTTTTTTCAAAAAATCTAATCGAAGGTATCAAACACTACAACAAATTATAGAGTTCTTTATTGTGAAAGCTCACTCATTTCTTCCCAATCTTTTCAATGTTGCTGCACCTAAAGGCTTTCCATCAATGTGGCGTTTAACATTCTCAATCACTTCTTTCTCTTTATAAAGTTATTTTTGATAGATAAACATATCATTTGATATAAGATTAAATCATTTAAAACGAATTATCAAGTCGTAAAATTTAATTTTTAAAAAATTGGGTAAAAAAAACTATATGAACATGGATTCTATCAAAGGGAGCGATAACGAAAAGATTTTTACGCACACATGGATACGAAATTACTGCTCAAAAATACCCCCTACATTTATCTGCAAGAGGGCTATCTTTTTATTCATTTTGCCAATAAACAAACATGTTTCCACTTTACCAATCTTTTTTCATGTTTATATTATCCTATCTAGATGAAGATATCTCCTAGAGGTAACACCACATGCCCATCAAGTTAAGAGTTTAATTGTTGCCACAAAACGAGAAAACTGAACCGGATTTTTATGAGTAATTATGAAGAGATAGAATTTTAGTTTTGGGGATATTTCAAAAGTTTAGCTTGATGGGTATGTGAATCTCCTCTCTATAACAAATATTTTTTAGTAAATGTTAAAAATTTTGCGAGAGTGTAAATTTTTAACATTTTAATTTTTCTCAATTGTATAACTTTATTTTTGAATTATACTTAATTCGTAATCCCAAAATTAGGAAAGGAGCTTTGAGATAGGACATTTATCTTAAATGTTTACTTGGAGGAGTGATTAAAAAAATCAATGAAGGTAATGTGTTTCTAAATTAATCAGGAAGAGAACTTGAAATGTTACTATGCTTTTTTTACTCATCTAAAAATATCATCAAATTTTTTTAATAAGTGCAAATTTAAAAAATCCACTTTCGGCATTAATGAAAAAGCTGATATTTCGTATATAAGTAATTAATGAATTTGAACGAAAGGACTGATCTATATGGACAGCAGAAAGAATTGTAGATTACAAAAAACTATAAAGGTGTTTGCAACATCCGCTATTTTAGCAACCACGTTATTTGCACCTATTATGTCAAACAATTTAGATGTGCATGCAGAAACTGCACAAACTGCAACTCAATTTGAACAAAGAGAGTTTGACCTTCCAGGTACAGGAAGTTTTTGGGATGAAGCAAAAAGAGAAAAAAGAAGTGAGCAAAAAAATTATATGCCAACAGGCATATATGTGAAACCTAATGAACAGGTTACAATTACAGTATCAGGAACGCAAAAGATTAGAGCCATTATTGGGACACATCAATATGATAAAGAATGGGGAAAAGAAATTGATCTTTCTCCAGGCTCTAATACTATCTCTTCACCAAACGGCGGCGTATTAGGGTTAGATAATTTTCAAAGCACAGGAACAGTTAAGGTGCAAGTAACGCAAGGCGGTAGTCCTATTCCTTTCTTTGTATTAGGGAAACACACAAAAGCTGACTGGATTGCCATGATGAACAACTATCCAAATGCACATGCAGTACAATTGAAATCAGAACGAGCCGTACTAACTGTAACTCGTGATAGTGCCAATAAATATATTGTAAATCAAGATCCTGTGCCCCTATTAAATAAATATGATGATATGATTCGAGCGCAAGACAAGTTAGCAGGGCTATCTGAAACGGATCCTAATCCTTTACATCGTTCAACTCGTCGTATTTGGGCCTTTGTAGAAAATCCTAACGCACAAAGTTGGGGCATGTATGCAAGTTGGGATGGAGCCGTCTTTACGACTGCTGGTGAAGCTATCAAAAGTACTTTAAATGTAAATGAGTTTGGATGGGGACAAATGCATGAAGCGGGACATGCACGACAACAATATCCATGGACGTGGAATGATTTAAGAGGTATGGGTGAAGTAACGAATAATCTATATTCATTAGCTGCATTCAAAAAAATATACCCAAATATACCAACACGTTTAGATACAGAGGGAGATTATAATAGAGCTTTTGCGTATTTAAACCAAACAAATAAAGAATATAAAAATATTGACGACCTGTTTGTAAAACTTGTTATGCTTTGGCAACTTCATTTGGCATATGGGGATGATTTTTATCCAAATCTCCACAAATTATATCGTGAGATACCTGAAGATCAACTTCCCAAAACAGACGAGGATAAAATACAGGCATTTATTTACAATACATCGAAAATAGCAAAACAAAATGTACTGCCATTCTTTGATAAATGGGGATTGAAAGCAACACAAGAAACGAGACAAAAAGTAGAAGCTTTAAACACCCCAACATTAATTGCACCTATATGGGAAGCGACGGATGCTAAACCTGTTAAACCACTTGCTGTATTGTCAAAAAAAATAATGAAGGCAAGTGCAAATAGTGAGGAATCAACGGGCTCAGCTAGTAAGGCGATAGATGGAAAAACAGATACATTTTGGCATAGTACTTGGACACCAAATCAATATCCTTACAATTTGACACTAGAACTTGGTGATACACGTACCATTTCACAATTGGCATATCTTCCAAGGCAAGATTGGTCAGAAAATGGCCGTATTTTAACTTACAATATTTATACGAGTGTAGATGGCATTACGTATGACAAAATATCATCAGGAACATGGGAAAATAATAGTGATAAGAAAACGGCAACATTTACCCCAGTTACTGCAAAGTATGTAAAAGTGGAAGTAACGAAAGGACAGAATGGATTTGCTTCAGCAGCTGAAGTAGATATTTTAGGGTATTAATTATTTTCACTTGTAAATGAGTATATGATCACAGGGTGGATTTTGAAATATTTTGAGGATCTGCCCTGTGATATTTTTTGCGTATTTCATGTTCTGTTTTCACTTTATAATTTCTGATAGGAAATTAAGTGAATAAGTTTCAGTTAATACTAATAAAGTAAAAGTCTATAATGATTCTTCAAAAATTTCTTCCTCAAAAAATCTTTTTTGTTTCAACATTTTTCTGACTACTTAGTTTTTCAAACACTGCTTCTGCTTCTTGACCATAATCTCTAAATGTACCTCCAGCAACAGAATCAATTTCTAAATATTTTTCCTTTGAAATCAGATTAGGAGTTAAGGAACCCTTATTCTCATCTCCTACTAAAGACATGTACATAAATATAAGTAGAAATATAACTAATAATCCTAATGTTATTTTCCCTATTTATTGTCTCCTGTTCTAAAAAAACAGTTTCTGTCTATCATACCAACAATAGGGAATGTCCTTTTAGAATTTATAAAAAATATAAAAATACATGACAAACTTATATATAATTGCAAGTTCAACTCTCACAAAAAACAGGATAAAAAAATAAACAGCAGAACTAGTCCACTGTTTACTTTGCCACACCTTCATGTAATTTTTCTGTATAATCCTTTACATCTTTCCAGCTATCTTTCGCTGTATGTAAATCTTCTTTTATAAACGTAAACTCTTCTGGAGAAATTCCTTTTACGTTTTGTAGTAAATTATTATATTTTGCACCTACTGTATACCATTGATTTGATATGTTTTGTAGTGCTGTAATTGCTGCATCAATTGTTTCTGTCATGTTTGTTGTTTTATTTTTTACATCAGTCAAAATTAAGACTTCTGCTTGCGCTCCTGAAATTCTATCTTTTAAATTAGCGATTTCTCTTTCTGCATTTGCGATATCTTTTTTCGCAACCGCAATCATTGGTCCGCCAGCAAGACATGTTATTAATGCTATGCAAAGTACGCCACCAGCAATGACCATATCATTACTCTTTTTAATTGAATCGTTATATGTATTTATTTGTTGCTCTAAAGCTGGAATACCAGCATTCGTACTTGCCAATATCGCTGTTAACTGATTTGTATCCTCTTTGAAACTATTTGTATCTTTCGCCATTCTATCGCGAAAAGCTTTCAAATTCCCTAATAATACATCTACCTCATTTTGATTCTTTACAATATCCGCATACAACTTTTCTAAATCCGCTTTTAATTTTCCGCTATCCTTTTGATCAATCGCTATTAACATGTCATTATAATACGATTGAAAAGTATTATTGTAATTTATAATATTTTGATCCGTTTTCATAATTTGAGGCTTCATATTATTTAACCAATATGCTGCATTAACTTTTGCATCTCTTTGATGCTGAATCATATTCCCTTTAAATTCACTATTAATCGAACTTATTTTACTTAAATCCGTCTCTTGTTGATTTTGAATTAATTTTGCATATGAATCCATTGCAAATATACTTGATGTCGTTTGTGCCATTACATCTTGGAATCCAGCTGGTCCAAGAGAATAGTTTTTCACATTTTCTTGTAGCACCTTTACATTTTGTTCTGCTGCAAAAGGATGTAAAGGAAATGCGTTACTTGTTGCCACCCCAGCAATCATTACCGCTAAAAGACATTTTTTATAAAAACTTTTCTGCATATTTTTCACCTATTCTCCTTATAAGGATATCAAAAGCTCCTGCTCACAACTGAACAGGAGCTTCAAATCATTCATCAACACTTAACGCTCTAACGATTCGTATTCAATTATGCTTTTTTCGTATCTACTACTTTAATATCTTCAGCATAAATCTTTTCTGCATAGTCTTTAATGTTTTTCCAGCTATCTTTCGCAATGTTTAAATCTTCTTTAATGAAAACTAGGTCGTTTGGACTAATAGAATCTACATTTTGAAGTAAAGAATTGTATTTTGATCCCATTGTGTACCATTGGTTTGAAATATTTTGTAACGCTGTAATTGCAGTATCAATTGTATTTGTTAAATACTCTGTTTGTGTTTTAATGTTCGTTAATCCAGCTACTTCTAATTGCGCAGTTGTAACTTGTCCTGCTATCTTTTGAATTTCTGCTTGTGCATTATCAAGCTCTTTCTTCGCTAATACGATTCCAGCTGTACCACCGCCTACAGCTGCTGCACCACCTGCAATTAATGCTACTCCTAGCGGTGTTCCTGCGCCCGTAGCAATAACTACTGCACCACCGATAATTGCAATTGGTCCTAGAGCTGTCGCAACAGATGAACCGATAATAATTGCATTATATTTACTAATTGCTTCATTGTACGTTGTAATTTGATTTTGCAGAAGCGGAATCCCTGCATCTTGACTAGCTAATATAGATGTAATTTGATTTGCATCACCCTTGAAGTTTTGCGTATCCGAAGTCATTTTATTTCGGAATTTCTTCAAGTCTTCTACTAACTGATCCACTTGTGCTTTATTTTCATTAATACTACTTGATAATCTAGTTAAGCCTTTCGTAAGAGTCGCTTTATCCTTTGCATCAACTGCAGCAACTAAAGTATCATAATAGTTTTGGAATTTCGTATTGTAGTTAATGATATTTTGATTTGTTGAAATAAGCTGTGGTTTTAATACATCTAACCATTGCTTCGCATTTCCTCTAGCTGTATCTTGGTGCTGAATTACTTTCCCTTTTAAAGCCGCATCAACAGACGATACATTTCCAAAGTTAACATTACCTTGTTTAATAATTGTTAAAGCGTACAGATCCATTACTAAAGCATTTGAACCTGTTCTTTCCATTGCATCTTTCAAGCCTTCTGGTCCTAATGAGTATTCTTCATAGTCATTATAAGCTTTTGCTACCGCATGAACTGGAGCTTGTTTCACTGTACTTTCAGCTGCATACGTATGAGCCGGCATAATATTTCCTGCTGCAAATACTGCCATAAGTGCTGATAGAGCCATTACTTTATAAGGTTTTTTTGTCATTTTTCTTCTCTCCCTATATCGCTAATTATTTTTCTGTTTAATGTACTTCAACGTTTGTAACGTAATCTTCAAATTGATTTGTTTGCTTATTCATTTCATCACTTACTTTTTTAATTTGATTGAAATGTTTTTGAAGTAAACTACTGTCTGTATACGTGCCTTCTTCAACATTTGTTTGAATTTGAATCATATTATTATTTAAAACTTTCCAATCCGTTAATAACGTTTCTAAAGTTGTAATTTGACGATCAATTAATTCTGTAAAGCTATTTACTTGATCTTCAACGAATGTAATTTGAGTCGCCTCTGCTTCAGTTTGTGATAACTTTTGAATAAGTGGTAATAACTCTTTTTGCTTTTGTTGAATGCGAAGAGCTGCTTCTCTCGTTTGACTATCTGCAGCATTTACAATTTCATTACTTAAAGTACCGATAGAAACAAAATCGATTGTTTTCGTTTGTGCAGTTTGATTTGTGATTGTAAATACTTGTTTACCGATATTAATAGAACCTTTAATGATTTCTTGAGGTCTATTCAAAATAGTAGTTAGTTCAGCTTGAATTTCCCCTTGAATTCTTTTAATATCTTCTCTTAATTTCACAATATCTCCACTTGATCCTTGCAGTGTTTTTATTGCTTCATCGGCTTTAATTGATAAGTTGTTACTATCTTTGTCTAATACTGTTTTAAATCTATTTAACTCTAATAAATCTTGCTCCATACTCTCTTGGATGCTTTGTACTTGCAATTGTAATTTTCCATATGCACTCATAAAATCTGCTTTTGCTTGCTGATCTTCATTTACGTTTCCTGCTAGTTCATAGAGCTTACTATAATAGCTATTAAATCTAGTGCTGTATCTCATCATTTCTTGATTTAAGTCAATTAGCTTCGGATTATATTCATCAATCCATTCTCTTACATTCGCCTTTGCAAACTTTTGATGATTCGTTAAGCTACTCATCGCATTTACCTTAATGTCTGGCTGTTGCAAGATAATTAATCCGTATGCTTGAATAAGCGGTGATTGTGATCCTAACATTCTAATTGAATTGGATAATGTATTTGGAGCAATTACATTTTGCGCATATACTGTTTTCACTTCTGTTTGCCCCTCCTTAGCGTAAGCGCTTACAGGAATGAAGCAACTCGTAGATACTGCTGTAACCAATAACCCTGTAATTAAAGTCTTTTTCACTTTAACTCCTCCTATGTATTAGCAACTATTACTATCGCATTTTATTATTCTATTTTCTTGCCCATAATTTGAGATGATTAAAATAGAGAACGTTCTCACCGTGATCCATGTATGAACCACCTCTCTCGTATTGCTACAGTACTTACTTATCGTCACAAAACATTTTATTATTTTTCATATGTGTTTAGTATGAATAATATTGTATAAATTTTCTATTTCATCGAAATTCTCACATTCACATAGTGAATATATTACTTAAAAATATTATTCATTTTAAACTAAACAACATGCGTAAATATGAAATTTCGTTTTGTTTTCATATATGTTTTGTACTGTAAGGTCATTTAAACACAGCTGTTTATATAACGTAAAGAAGTATTTTCATTCCCTTTATTTTCAAGCTTTCATGTCCTTATTTCAAAATATAATCCGATTCACTTTATCGATTGAAATATCTATATATCACAACAGAAAACACTACTTGCAAATAACCGATAAAATTATATTGATATAATTTTTAAATCCATATGCAATTATGCATAGCATATACACAAAAAGGATAGCTTCATTTTCACGAAGCTATCCTTCAAAAATCTTCTTATTTTTTCAAATGATATGGAACTGTCGTAATAACAACATTTCTTTTATAAAGTAAATACGCACGTATGAGTAAACTGGATTGATTATGAAGAATGTTATGCCAACCTTTTTTCGGAATGAACTGTGGTATAACGACCGTAACGCGGTAATTCGATTCACTTGCCTTATATTGCACTGTATCAATGAACTTCGTTAGCGGCTGAATAATACTTCTATAATGAGAATGTAATGTAACAAGCCTTACTTCAGGTTGCCACACCTTCCATTTCTCTTCAAATTTCTTTTCCTCTTCTCTGTCAAAAGCAACATATACAGCGATAACTTGATCTGCCGAAAGAGATTTCGCATAGTTCAATGAATTTTCTACTACATGCGTCATACCTGCTACAGGAACGACAATTACATTCCCCTCAATTGGAATAAGAGGTTCACAAGTTTTTAAACTTAATTGATCACCCACTGCATCATAATGCTTCTTAATTCGATGAAACAAGAAGATAATAGCAGGTAAGAAAATAAGAATCGACCAAACTTGTGCAAATTTAGTTAAAAAGAACATGCTCATTACGATAAAACTAATAACTGCACCAATTAAATTAACCGTTAATTTTAAAACCCATCCTTCAGGTTTTTCGCGAAGCCACTTTAATACCATCCCTGTTTGAGAAAGTGTAAATGGAATAAATACCCCTACTGCATATAACGGAATTAAATGTTCTGTTTGTCCTTGGAAAGCTACAATTAAAATAATCGAAGCAACTCCAAGTATTATAATACCGTTTGAGTAACCTAGACGGTCTCCTCTAATCGTAAACATTCTCGGTATAAATTTATCTTTTGCGAGGTTAACCGCTAATAAAGGAAATGCAGAATAGCCTGTATTAGCTGCGAGAATTAATATTAAAGCTGTTGTACCTTGTATGAAATAGTACATGAAATTACGTCCAAATGTTTGTTCAGCAATTTGAGAAACAACTGTTACTTCTTTACTCGGCGTCACTCCGTAATAATAAGCTAAAAATACAATTCCTGAAAATAACACAGCAAGTAATGCACCCATTGCAAGCAATGTTTTTGCAGCATTGTTTGGCGCAGGATCTTTAAAGTTCGGAATTGCGTTTGAAATTGCTTCAACACCTGTTAAAGCAGAACTACCTGATGCAAATGCTCTTAACAGTAAAAACAAACTAATACCCGCAACCGGCGTTCCGATCGGCGTGTGTAAAGTTGGTGAAACGTGACCAGTCAAAATATTATATATGCCTACACCAATTAATATAAATAGGGCTAAAACAAATAAATAAACAGGATATGCTAAAACAGAAGCTGATTCCGTTACTCCTCTTAAATTTAAGATGGTAATAAATATAACAAATATAATCGCAATGATTACATTATGTGCATGTAAACTAGGAAAAGCAGATGTTAGCGCATCTGTACCTGCAGATACACTTACCGCAACAGTTAAAATATAGTCGACTAATAAAGATCCTCCAGCAA
This sequence comes from Bacillus sp. 196mf, assembly GCF_003217275.1. NCBI lineage: Bacteria > Bacillati > Bacillota > Bacilli > Caryophanales > Bacillaceae > Bacillus > Bacillus sp. 196mf. Next base: position 630,385 of record NZ_QJTG01000001.1, on the reverse strand, counting down.
TTAAGCCTGGATTCATCCCTAAATTTTCTTTTGATACAACATACGCTCCCCCGCCATGCGGATAAGCAAAAATAATTTGACGATAAGATAAAATAAGGGCTGTCAATAATACTAATACCCCAACAGCGATCGGAATGGAATACCAATAAGCGATCGCTCCCACACCTGCTAAAGCAATTAAAATTTGTTCTGGACCGTAAGCAACTGATGACAATGCGTCAGAAGATAAAATAGCTAAAGCTTTCGTTTTATTAAGCTTTTGTTCTCCAAGCTCTGTTGATTTTAACGGTCTTCCAATTAAAAATCTTTTAATAGATGAAACCAATGCTGTCCACTCTCCAATAATTTTGTACGAACTTTTCTGCTTGTTACAGCCAGTAAACTATTTCTTCAGAAAACAAAAAATGTCTACAAGCCATAGCGAAATAGACTTGTAGACATTATTTTTTTTGTCGCACAAGCTCCACCTTCCTTCTCAATATAACGCTTACGAGGTTAGCTGTCGGATTCGGGCCTATGAGTAGCCCTACCTTTTTCAAGGATTCACCCCATCGGATTATGTACTAATCCGTAAAAACGGGTCCCCCGTACCATGCGGTTTCAGCGATTTAGAAAATTGAAACTGTGGATTATAATACTCCTTTATTTTCAAAAAGTAAACAAAAATTTTTAATAAGAAAAAAATTAAAATGATTGCGCATAATCCGCTGAGAAATATACATAATGAATATTAAAAATCCGCAAAGGAGACCCATATGTCTAAAGAAAAGAAGCCTATTTTTTCCGATTCATATTTAGATGCAGTAGCAAATGAAATTAATCAGTTATATGGTAAACGTGAACAGGAAATAAATTTGACAGATAGAACGAAAAGAAATAAATAATTTGTCATACAAAAAAATAAAAAAGATAGCAATACACTTATATATTGCTATCTTTTTTATTTTTTCATACATCTAATTCTATTACAGATTTGTTAAAGGTCATCTCTTCATACACCTTTAAATTTTGATATATAGATTCTAATAATGGTGCCGCTATAGAAAATTTCTCTGCTACATCCAGTAAATATCCTTGCAAGTGCTTCCCTTCAATAAACGAACCCTTTTCCATATCACGTTGCATTGATGACTTCATATCATACGAAATTTTATCAATCGTTTTCATATGTTCCTGGGCAATATTAGCCTTTACTGGAGCTCCTAATACTCTCATGATTTGTACAGATTCCTCAAACACATTACGGATAAAATCACGGCCGCCTTCACTTTCACGGATTGGTCCAATTGGTGCACGCATTAACGTTGTCACACCTGACATTACAGTAATAAATAAATATTTATGCCACATATCTTGCGTAATATTTTCACTTAAAACAAAACTAGATTTCGTACCTGAAAATGCTTTAGAAATATGCTTTACTCTCTCTGAATTTTGAGACTTAATTTCTCCAAACACAAGTCTGTTGGCAGCGCTAGTTTGTACAATTTCTCCTTGATTGTTTAACGTCGTCTCGATAAAGCATAAACCGCCAATTACTTTTTCTTCGCCGAATTCTTTTTGTAATAGCGATAAATGAGCGATACCATTTAACAATGGAATGATTACAGTATTTTCGCCAACAAACGGCTTCAAATCTTGAATTGCCTCGTTTAAGTGATACGCTTTTGTTGAAAATAAAATGACATCAAATGGAGAAGTTCGCTCTTCTTTCGTTATTAATTTCGGTCGGAAGGAAAAATCCCCGTTAACACTTCGGATTACAAGTCCTCTTTCCTCTAATTGTTTTTTCCGTTTACTACGAACAAGAAACGTGACATCTTCTCCCTTCTCGACTAATCTGCCACCAAAAAATCCTCCGACTCCACCAGCGCCTAATACTAAAATCCGCATACAGCATCCCCCTTTTCAAAATACAATTTTATAACTTTTAGTATACATAACATTATACATGTTCCCTGCTAAATAAGCTGAATTTTCACTCTCAATTGAGTATAAAAGAGTGGTTATTTTCAAATAAATTTGGGCATGTTGTTTCTATAGCATATATGGAAAGGACACAATGTAGATGGAGGCAATACAATCAATTGAGGAAAAAGGTGTAGCAACAGCTATATTCCAATTTATATTCCCGTTTTCGTTTAAAGCTGGATATGAACAAAATATGTTCCCTTTCTTACAAAAAAACGATTTTCGTCCTTTTCGGCTCGATCATCTCGATGATGAAAATACATATTATGGGGAGTTTAAAGTTTCACATCAAAATATGGAAGCATACTATCTTTCATTTACAAATAAAATTCTCTTTCCTCATTCAGAGCATCAAAAGGGCTTGCAACGTTATTCAAAGGACCTTAACTTAACTGGACATTTAACAACAAACCTTATTTCAATTCCATTCAAGATACACTCTATTGATGTAACACTTTGTCCTTATGAACTTGGCTTCTTAACAATTCGAACAGAAGTAAACACTGCTCCAAACATGACTTTATCTGAAGCAATCGAATTCGCTGCTCGCTTCCGTGTACTTGAAACTAAAAATGATACAAATGAGACTATTTGTATTGAATGTAACGGAAAGAAGTATTCCCAAGTTGAAAAATTCATTTTTGGTTATTTATTTCATGGTGTAACTGATTTCTTTGAAAAGAAGAGATTAAGAAGTTCATACTTTCAAACCTTCCCTTTCTTTGAAGACCAAAGAATGTACGTTCAAACTTTATTGTCACTAAAAGAAGGTATGGAACTTAATGAAGTAGATGTTTATCGTACTTCTAGTCTTTCCGGATTAACAAGTGATGGTAAGCCCTATGTGAGTGCAAATAACCTTCCTTACATTCATGACTATTTAAAAAAACACGCTTACCAGAGATGGGCTCCAAATCGTTATTTCATAATGGAAGAACATATTTTTACATGTGTAACAAATGATGGAGAACGCGAAATCTCTAAACTTGCTAGTCAAATGTTCGGAGAATTTTATTACGCTTTATTATTAAACCTATTTCATAAAATTGTTTTATTAAAAATGGCAAACGCCTATGCTGAGCTAAACATTGAACAAGATACTAATGAAATAGAGAAATTAATTTATTCGATCAATTCGTTCACTGCTAATTATTTTTCTTTAGAATTAGTATCCCAATCACAAAGTGAAGATATTTTCTTTCGCTTAAGAAAACTTTTTAATATTGAGGTTCTATACTCGAATGCGAAACAAAATCTTGATAGTTTGTTTAAATATCAAGAAAATGTCGCCTCTAAAAAAGATAGCCTTTTATTATTAATTTTAACGCTCTACTCTGTAGTGGGCCAAATGTTAGGGTTTACTATGATCGACCTTTTAAGAAACACCGATTCAAACAAAATATCGTCACCTCTTGAATTTTTCGCTCTATTAATTGCGATTAGCGGCATTGTCATTTCACTTATTTTAGGAGCCCAAAGTTTATACCAATGGGGTCTACAGCATAAACAAAGAAAAGCTTGGGTAAAACAAACGGTACTGTCTGCTGTAAAAGAAAAAGAGGATAAAAACTAAAGAAGGTTATTTTCAAATTCTTGGTGTGCTACAGTAAGTGAAATTTTTATCAGCGATTTTTAAGATATATCAGCGATTTTTTAAATATATCGACTTACCGACAAAAAACGACAAATGACAGGACTGGATAATAAAAAAAGGGTACTCCAAAATAAAACTTGGAGTACCTTTTTATTATACGAATTCAGCTTACTTCCCTGCTTCGATTTTCTCTAATGCAGCAGCTACTTGTTCTTCAGTTAATTCATGTTGTATTACATAGCGGTTACGTGGACTTACACGACATTCATGAGAACATGCACGTAAATATTTCGCTTCGTTTTCTTCAGAACATAAAATTTTCTTATTACATTCTGGATTTGAACAGTTTACATAGCGCTCACATGGTTCACCTGTAAAGTGATCTTTACCAACGATAACATGTTCTTTTTGGTTTACTGGAACAGCGATACGTTCATCAAACACGTAACATTGCCCATCCCAAAGCTCACCTTGTACTTCTGGATCTTTTCCGTACGTTACAATTCCGCCGTGAAGCTGACTTACATCTTCATAACCTTCACGAACTAACCAACCAGAGAATTTCTCACAACGAATTCCACCTGTACAGTATGTTAAAATCTTTTTACCTTCAAGTGTTTCTTTGTTTTCTCTAATCCAATCTGGTAATTCACGGAATGATTCGATATCAGGTTTAATCGCGCCTTTGAAGTGTCCTAAATCAAACTCATAATCATTTCGTGCATCAATGATAACTGTATCTTCTTGTTTCATTGCCTCATAAAAATCTTTTGGCTCTAAATACTTCCCAGTTATTTCGTGTGGGTTAATGTCATCTTCTAGACGAAGTGTAACTAATTCTGGACGAGGACGTACGTGCATTTTCTTGAATGCATGCCCTTCTTCTTCATCTATTTTAAATACGATACCATCAAAACGTGGATCATTATTCATTGCTTCCATGTATTTCTCTGTTTGCTCTACAGTTCCAGAACAAGTTCCGTTAATACCTTCTTTTGCTACAAGAATTCTTCCTTTTAATTCAAGTGAATTACAAAATGCTAAATGCTCTGCAGCAAATTCTTCTGGGTTTTCAATTGTTGTGTACATGTAATATAGTAATACTCTGTATGGTTTTGTAGTTGCCAATGTATTTCTACCACCTATCTAATTTTTAAAATCATGTATAAGTTAACGTTCATATCAAAACATATATAATAAGAAAATGAATCCCATTTTCTTTTCTTTATACTATTTTCTATCAGTTAACAAAAATAAAAAACAAGATTACACATCATAACACTATGGTTATGTTGTAATCCCAATATATTATATATCATACAATTGCAATTCCATCAATTAATATGCTGTATTATCAGCTTTATGTTCACATAAATTTCAAAAACAGCCCTTTAATTCACTATGTTTCCCCATGTCATCACACCATAAACTCCCAATTCATTTTACATTATCACACCATCCATTGCATAAAGGCATATAATTTGCATTAAGGAAACTTTCGTGTTCAAATGAAATTATCACATAACATATTTAAATGTATTGAAATAATGAGTAAGAATAAATACAATAATTTCATCAAGTTAACATTTTAAAGGGGAAAACTACTATGAATAAAGATATAACAAAAGATAAACATCTCCCTTCTGAAAGTACAACTGTACAATCAGCTCACTTAGCTTTAAGTGGAGAAACAAAAGGCTGGAAAAGACTGTTACCATTTTTAGGACCCGCTTTTATCGCGTCCGTTGCTTATATTGATCCTGGCAACTTTGCTACAAATATCGCAGCTGGTTCACAATATGGATATTTACTATTATGGGTTATACTCGCTTCTAACTTAATGGCTGTATTAATCCAAACTTTATCGGCTAAATTAGGAATTGCTACAGGAAACAATTTACCCGAAATAGCTCGTGAAAACTTTCCAAAGCCTGTGTCTATCGGCTTATGGATACAAGGTGAACTAGTTATTATGGCTACAGATTTAGCGGAATTTATTGGAGCTGCTTTGGGGCTTTACTTACTATTTGGAATCCCGATGCTACCTGCCGCTTTAATTACAGCAGCCGGATCATTTATTATCCTTGAATTTCAACGTAGAGGATTTCGTCCACTAGAAGCTATTATTACAGGAATGATTTTCATTGTAGTAATTGCTTTTGGGATTCAAGTTTTTTATGCAAAACCAGAATTAAGTCCCCTTCTTTCAGGACTATTTATTCCAAAATTCCAAGGTGTAGACAGTATATTACTTGCAGCAGGGATTTTAGGTGCGACAGTTATGCCGCATGCAATATACTTGCATTCTGCATTAACACAACGCCGTGTGGTCGGAACAACTGACGAACAAAAGAAAAAGATTTTTCGTTTCGAATTTATCGATATTATTATTGCAATGGTTATCGCTGGAGCAATTAATGCGAGTATGTTAATTGTTGCAGCTGCACTATTTTTTAAAAATGGTATGCACGTTGAAGATTTAGATGTTGCTTACACTCAATTTACCAACTTAGTAGGTCCTATATCAGCTGCTTTGTTTGGAATTGGTCTGTTATCAGCCGGTTTATCAAGCTCTTCTGTCGGTACAATGTCAGGCGATATTATTATGCAAGGATTCATTCGCATGCATATTCCGTTATATTTACGCCGATTTATTACAATGATTCCACCACTAGTTATTATCGCTTTAGGTGTAAATCCAACTTACGCTCTAGTTATGAGTCAAGTTGTCTTATCATTCGGTATTGCATTTGCACTTGTACCACTTATTATGTTTACAAGTAATAAAAAGATTATGGGTGCACTCGTTAACCACCGTATAACAACATTTATCGCATGGATAATTGCTGCTCTCGTTATCGTTTTAAATATCTTCTTACTGTATCAAACATTTGTAGGGTAATGAAAAAAGGGTATTCCAATTTTTATTTGGAATACCCTTTTTCAATTCATTATTTGTATTAATCCTATAAACTCTTTTTAAGATAAATTATATAATCTATTTCCAGACAATAATTCCCTTACGCCTTGAATAATCTTTATTTTCAGATTAAATTATATAATAACAAATACATTCTATTTTCATGTGAAAAGGAGCGAAAATATGTTTCCTTTATTAAAAACTGAAAGACTTATTTTAAGAGAACTTACCGAAGAAGATGCACCGCGTATACTACAATGCTTTTCTAATACTAATGTACTGCGCTATTATGGCCAAAAACCGTTACAAGATGTTGATCAAGTGAAACAAATCATTCATAACTTTAAGTTGAGTTACAATGCAAGAAACAGTATAAAATGGGGAATCGAATTAAAAGACAAGAAAGAACTCATCGGTACCATTGGTTTTCACGATTGGTCTTCTGAGCATAAACGAGCCAATATAAGTTATGCCTTTTTGCCTGAACACTGGGGAAAAGGATATGCGACTGAAGCTGTTTCTGAGGTTATATCATACGGTTTCCATACGATTCATTTAAAGCGGATCGGGGCAATTGTATTTCTTGAAAATGAAGCTTCCAATAAAGTACTATTAAAATTAGGCTTTGAAAAAGAAGGTGTTCTAAAAAATTATATGTATCAAGATGATATCCCATATGATACGAATTTTTACGCTTTATTAAAATCGATTTAATAGAATTCATGTGTAAAAAACTTGTTTTAGTACACTAGATATAGGTAGTGAATTTTTAATGAAGGATGCTAAGTACTATACATTATAAAACATTAAAAAAGGGCTATGAGTAAACTTTTACTCATGCCCCTTTTTATGTTCTTTTTCTGTTTTCGCAATGCTTTTGGAATATGTACGCAAAAGGCTCACTTTCCATTTAATCCCCCGTCATCGCATATGCTCTAGAACGAAATTCCCCACAAACATACCGAAACTCAAAAATACCACACTTCCCCTTATCCTTATCTGGATTACGAAGGTTTTGAAACACAGGGGAGTTTCGATAAATTTCAGCTAGCGATGTTGTTCTAATGTTCCCGGTTTTAATTACCAATACCTTATTTGGATATGTTTCTCAGTATAAAATTAAGAAATTAGGAATTTTTCATTACTCTAAAAACACGCTCTTTAACTGAAGATTATTAAATTAAGTTTTTTAAAATTATATTTTTAAAGGTTTTCAACATCATTGCCTCTTTTCTAAAACCATAAAGAAAGTACTATCTGGTAGCGCAACCGCATTCCCAGACTCATCTGTAAACTCGATTTTCTCGCTAAGATGGTTTGTATATCCATCCTGCAAATAGTTCATAGCTTGAACGATGTTTACTTTATCTCCAAAGATACTCTTTACAAAATCCTTATAATCGTTTGGCGTAAAGATTCCAAACTGCTCCTGCACTTCATGAACGAAGGAGTCCTCGCCCCAAGTATATGTATATAAGAACTCCATTGCATCGTTAACAGGCATTTTGACTGTATTTTCTGCAATTACTTCATACTGGATTGTACGCCCCTTAAATTCATGGGCATACTGCTCTAAGAACTTCATTCCATCTGCATCTTTAAAACGAATCAACCGCATTAACTTTTTATCTTCGGTCATGATGCCATCACGAATGATAATACGACCTCCTCGCTTTAACACCTTATAGGCACTCTGCAGCCCCTTTTTAATAACTTCATGATTGAATTTCTTACCTTCATACTCGATATAAGAGAACAGCTCATGAAGGATAGAAGAATATACAATCGTATCAACCGATTCTTGTTCAAACGAGCTGCTTAAGTTGATTGCATCTCCTTTAATGACGTCCCAAGAACGCCCTTCGTTCTGCTTCTTCTTTTTCAACGTATCAATCACGTTTTCAGAAATATCGATACCGTAGATTCGTTTATTCTCGGTCTCTTCTTCAATCATGTCTAGCATGACACCACCACCAGCTCCGACATCTACAATCGTATCTCCCTTTATATAATCAAGAATAATTCGTTTATCATCAGCCGAGCTATTCATATGCTCCAAATACACTTCTTCGTTATGGAATCTATCATATGCATCCTTTCGTAACCCGAAGAAATCAAACAGCAGCACATTTGCCCGAGCATGCATCATATCTATCTTTTCTGCCTCTACACAGAAGGTAATTAACGCCTCACCTACAGCAGAAAACTGAAACGACACATACGCAGTCTTCATATCTTCATCGACTTTAACCTTAAAAGAAACATGCGTTGTATTCGGTTTCTCGTTCTCACGGTACTCCCGTAGATACTTCTCAATAACCCGCTTACGATACACGTTGTCCTTTTTTTCGCCTTTAAAATCATAATGCAGCTGTTGCATCAATTTCTCGAAATGTATATGCTGAACTTTTCTAGTGCCTATCTCATTCTTTAACATAACAAAAACTGTCCAAATATCCTCAAAGCTAAGAGCATGCATAGACGGTTCTACATACCATAAATCCTTATCAAATAAGAATGTTTGAACGTCACTCTTCTCGCTCCCCATAATTATATCTTTTTCAAATGCTGACTCCTTATGTTTTGGCGTGAGTCTATGTATGCGAGAAGTAAATGGTTCCATATAACCATCAAACAAACCATCAATTGTAATCTTCACATCGTTCTTCACTTCACTCCACAAAGCTTTTGATACGCCCTCAATAATGCATTGGTTAAGATAGTATAGAATCTCCTTTAACCTAACGTCTCCGTATTCTTCTTTATATGTGTTAATTAAATCAATATGGGAGTCCAAACGAGCCTCTCCGCGGATATACTGCCCGATTAATCCATGTGTTCTAATTAAATCTCGAATAAACAAATATTCAATAGCGTTTAAGTTTGTCTCTACACGTTCAATAAACTGAATGTCACTAAAGATATCAGCAGAACCCTCATTATGTACCAATAGATTAATCCCTTTTTTCTTCCATTGCTCCCGCTGTTTTAAAGATCCTACCTTTGCAAGTTCACTATACGTTAGTACCTTTTCAATAATATGATACGCTTCTTCAGCTAAAGGCAATCCATCTAGCACTTGCAGCGTACGGTGTACATAGTACAACACTGCATCTGTTTTTAATGCACCAAGTGCTTGTACATTCTCATAGTTTTGATGTATCTCCTCTGCCTCAATTAGATGTTTTAACCACGTAGGGATTGCAACAGAAATCCCTTCAATGTATGTATTTAGAACTTCAATGCTTTTCAACTTATTTCCCTCCATATATAATCAATATCTGTAGTAAAGTCTGGGACACCTTCTCCAAAAAGAGCATCACCTTATGTCCCTCCCCCTAAATACTACTACTTGCTTTTTACCATCTACATCTCTTTCGAATAAAAATGCATCAAACCCAGTCTTTTTATCATGTAAAAGAGAGATATCAATTTCGTTACTAACATGCCAAGGTTGTAACATATTCTTTTGTTCATCTCTTATTTTAACTTCATTTGTTTTAACAGAATCAACTGAAAATGGAAAAGGCAAGCGGGTGCACTCCACTTGCCATTTTTTCATAGCTTAGTATGTATTTGAATTTCTTTTGCTTTCTCTTTTTCACCCTTCACGCGTACAATTAAATCATATGATCCGGATTTTGGAGCTTCAAAAGAAAGCAAACCTTCTTTTTGAGAAGTGATTTCTTCTTCATAAATAACCTTATCATCTTTTGTAACTTGTAATAAAATTGTACCTTCTTCAACAGCTGCTTCATAAGGGATTTCCACATTTCCTTTTTCAGCTTTAAGCGTTTGTACATCGTAATACCCTTGCAGAGAACCAATTTTCAAAGTCGTTTCGCCATTTTTTTGAACCTTTGTAACTTGTGTTGCTGTATTGCACGCACTTAACAATACAACAAGAGTGAGAATCATAAATAAACGTAATGATTTCATAGAAATTCCCCTTTTTTTATGTATATGAGAATTAAAATCCATTCTTTAACTATTTCAAAAACACCAACACCTAAAAAGAATCACTGCTTTTCTTCAATTTCTTTTTTAAATAATTTTTGAAACTCTAATTCTGTTTCATTAATAAAACCAAGATGTAACACACTAGAAATATCTTCATGATTCAAGAAGAAATTGTACTCTGAAGAAATATTACCATGAGGGAAATAACAACATACATAATCCCATGTTGTTTTTGTTTCAGAATCCATTTGTCTTCTTCCATAAACCATTAATGGATGTTCCCAATCTTTAAACATTACAACAGAACCTATTGGAAGTAATTCTAACTCTAAATTTTGTCCCATCTTATTTCCCACCTCTTAAAATAGCTTTTTTTACAATAAAATACATAATAGAGAATAGTAAACAAGCTCCAATTGTACCGAAAGTTGCAATTGAAATTTTCCCTGCTAATGATTCATTTGGATCTAATGCATTAGGTAAAACTGTCCCAAAAATTGCAATGCAAGCTAATATAACCATAAAATATTTTAAAATTTTCACTTTCTTATTCATACTAATTTTCCCCTTTATTCTTTAATAGCAAATTCTCCACCAAATCCCCATAAACCTACACCAGGACCAAATGGTACATGGAATTTCACTCCACTTTTTCCAGCTTCTAAAGATCCCCCGACTGTCCCAAGTGACGCCGATCCTCCAATTTGTAATTTTTTATCAGAAAATGGAAGTGGGATTTTTATAGCACTCTCATATTTTACCAGAGTAGCTTCAGCTCCTATATGTAAATTCCCATTTTCTACATGAGCACCTAACTCTGCAGTAGCAAGTGCTACTTTAGCTTCAGCTCCCACATTAGATCCTTTAATATTCTCTAGTTCTATTCCAGCTTGAGCTACCGTAAAACCAGCCATTGGTCCAAAAGTTTGTTCCCTCTTGTTTTTATCTTTCACATCAAATTTATCATAAGTACGAGAACTTACAAATGGCTCAGCTTCAACTGTAAGCCCCTTAATAAATAGACCACCAGTTCCCTTTTCATCTACAAGTGATTTTTCATATTTTTCACCATTAATTACATAACCAATTCCTTTTACAACTACTCCAGCTCCCGCTTCAACTGCTGACTTTGAATTCATCAAAAGTGAATCATTTTTAGAGTTTTTAGACGAGTATTCCATATCAGCTTTTTCAAATTTCTCTGCTATACGAAGTAATTCATCTTCTATTTGCTTTATAATATTAAGAAAAGATTCATGTGCTTTATTCATTCTAGGTAGATCATTATAAAAACTTAAACTGGAAGCACCAACCCATCTCATTTGAAGCTTTAATAATTCCCCTTGAATTTTAAAATGACGATCTGATTCTATATTACTAGCATATTTAAAATTCTTTGCAATTCTTCTCAATTCTTCCGGTCTAACTTGTATATTCCCCATGGATATCCCCCTATCCCAATAACGCATTCAAAAAATTTCATCACACAAATTTTTAATCCTAATCATTAAAAACCCTACTTTTTCTTACTTTAATTGTTTCTAAAATGTAGAAAAGAATCCCTAAACCAAATATCTTTTCAGCATTAGAAATATTATTACCTAATTTAATAATAGGTACATTTAATCCGAATCTTTCGCTCCATTCCAAAGGCATATATCCTCTTTTACAGTTTATTAATATCCGGTTATCCATTGTCCGAAAAGAAGTTTCGAAAAAATCAAATTCAACTTCTACTTCACAAATTTTCATCTCTTTTTCATTCATTAAAGAACCACGTACCATTCCAAATCCTTGTATCATATTTTCTTTAAACATCCCTACACAATTATAATTTGAGTCATAAATAGCCCAATCATAGTTTTCAACTTCACTATGAAAATATGCAAGAATTTCCCCATCCTTTGCTTCCAATCCAACAACTTGCTTGTTTTTTAAAAAAGGTAATTTTGAAGAAATTATATCAGTTGGAACTATAGTTGTTCCTACTATATAGGCGCCATCGGGAGTATATAAACCGTAATGTTTATTATTTTGAGGTAATTCTAGTAAAACATAAGTATCAATATCCCAAAACTTCAAATCATTTTTAGCTATATTCTCTTTTAATAAATTCCCTTTTCTTAATTGCCAAAATCCAATTCCCCCAAAAACAAACGAAGCTATAACCATAAATATTATTTCTCCCCAATTAACATCACTCCAACTATTATACAGACAATATAATCCAAAGAGAAAAATCCCTGTCCCAATTAAACACTTAAACCGTCCCCTTTTTTTATAATACTCAAATAATTCCACACAAACACCTCTATCAAATCATCTTAATACCCCAAATTACCTTTTAAGTATACCAAGGACAAAATATATAATCTAATATTTTTTTTATATAATTAAAAACAAACATAGTTACAGAAAAAGAATGTTTGTATGCTGATCTGTACTACATTTCCTTATTCCTTGTATGCTATATTTCTATTCTTCTTTTTACTTAAACAAACTGCTCAATCTTATTTGTTGCAACTTCTTATGAATGTGTACCTACAATTTTGCATTTATCTTCTTTATATGCAGGGAACACCACCAAAGGATTTCCCTGCCCCCTGTAAAAAAAACCTTACTTTTAAAAAGTAAGGTTTTTTGTATTTATTCATTAGCAATATAAGCATTCTTATAAGTATAAATACCACCAAATTGATGCTTTTCAATTCCTTTTACATAATCCTTTTGTACATACGCTGAGCCAATATGATAAAGCGGCGCCACCGCAGCATCTTCTAATAATACCTGCTCAGCTTCTCGCAACGCTTCCCATCGTTTTTCCGTATCTAGTACAAAATCCGTTTTCGCTTTCTTTATTAATTCATCGTAACGAACATTAGAATAATTCATTTTATTATTCGGATTCCCTGTCGTAAATAACTCTAAATAACTAATTGGGTCTTTATAGTCAGGTCCCCAATTTGCCATAGTTATATCGTAATCACCTATTTGTTCTAACTGTAATTTTTGCTTAAATGGCTGTTGTTTAATTTGTATCGTTAACCCTTGCAAATTCTTCTCTAAATCACCTTTTATATATTCTGCCATACGTATTGCGTTATCTTGTTCGAACGTTAAGAACTCTAGGTTTACTTGTTCTACCCCAAGCTCTTTTTTCGCTTCTTCCCAAAGTTTTTTCGCATTTTGCAAATCATATGAGGAAATATCTCCATTTTCTTTTCTAAAATCTTTACCAGTCACTTCATTTACATGACCAACTGGTACAAGTCCACTTGCAGGTTTTGCTCCGTTATTAATAAAGTGAGCAACGAAATCATCTTTATTTAACGCTAATGAAATAGATTGACGCACCTTTTTATTTGCTAACGCGTTATTTTTTTCATTAAAACGAAGCATAGCAATTCCAGGATCACTCGACATATGTAATTCCTTATTCCCTTTATACTTGTCTACAACTTGCGAATTAATAGGTACTCGATCTAAATCTCCGGCTTCATATAAATTTACAGCTGTCATTGTATCCTTTACGATATGAAAGTTTATTTCGTCTAATTTCACTTTCTTTCGATCCCAATATGTAGCATTCTTCTTTAATTGAAACTCTTGTTCATGCTTCCATTTTTCTAATACAAATGGACCGTTATATATGAGATTACTAGGTTCCAATGCATAATTGTTTCCTTGTTCTTTCAAAAATGATTCATGCTGTGGTAAGTATATAGGTAGTGCTAACAACTGTAAAAAATACGGAATTGACTGTTCGAGTTCAACTTCTAACGTATAATTATTTATCGCTTTAACCCCAAGTGCATCAAGAGGCATTGTTCCCTTATTGATCTCTTTCGCATTTTTTACATAAAAGAGCATGGACGCATATTGAGAGGCTGTTTCAGGGTTAATTGCACGTTTCCAAGCAAATATAAAATCATTTGCTGTTACATTATCCCCATTTGACCATTTTGCATCTTTACGCAAGTCAAATGTATATTTCTTACCATCTTCACTTCTTTTAAACGATTTTGCTATGGCTGGAGTAGGCTGATCTTGATCGTTTAATACATATAACCCTTCAAATATATTCTGCATAATGTGTGCTGATGTACCATCTGTTGTTTTCACAGTGTCCAGAGAAGGAATTTCTTCTGATACTGTTACATTTAACACTTGTTTTTTAACCTCTATGTCACTTTTATCCGCTTTATTATTACAAGCTGTTAATAATAAAGATGTAACAAGTGCCATTACCATTAAATGGCTCTTTTTTCGCTTCATGAGTTGTTCTCCTTAAATATAAAATATTATAAAGCGTAATATATTATAGCAGAAATACTAACAGAAAGATGCGACATTCTTTTGAATATTTATTCGTTCAAGAAAAAAACTATCCTTTTAAAAGGATATGGATTACCTTGGAATCTTTTCGATTTTTAACGAAAAAAACATATAAACTAATAGGAGCTTAACTTTTCCTCAATAAAATCGAATTTAATTGTCGCTTCAATACATACTTTCTATTTTATAGCATCTAAATACCACAATACCAAATTAACATTTACGGATATTTTACGAAACTTTCGGAAATTAAGACGAATATTCTGGACTTATCGTTCCGGAATATTTATACTAAGTTACATGAATGGAGGTGTTATAAATTGGGTAGAAGTATTAGTTTTAACAAAGAACACGCTTTAAATAAAGCTATGCATTTATTCTGGGAAAAAGGTTATGATGCTACATATATATCAGATCTTATTGAAACGATGGGTATAAGTCGATCTACTCTCTACGATAGCTTTGGAGATAAGGATGCACTATTTAAACTAGTTTTGGAACATTATAAAAATTATGGCTCTCAAAAGAGAAATTTACTTTTTAGTGGTATAAACACAAAAGCATCACTTAAATCCTTTTTTTATCAACATATTGAAAAATGTTATTCAGGTGAAATTCCAAAAGGTTGTATGATAACTAATTCTTCACTGCTTATTGGACAAATTGACCCTGCCATAGAAGAAATACTCATAAATGATTTTAATGAACTTGAAAAAGTATTTAAGCAAGTTATCGAAGAAGGAAAAAAGAAAGGAGAAATTTCACAAGAGGTTGATACTGAATTAGTTGCATATTCTTTATTAAGTTTAAATCATAGTTTGAATGTAATGTCTAAATATAAAAAAGAGAAAAATTCAGCCTATCATCTAGTAGATAAGACTATTGCAGACCTATAGTCTTTCTTTTTTAATGATTTCGGAATGAACGTTCCAAAAAGAAAGGAATGATAAAATTGACTAAAAAGACAAATTTTCTAATATTTATTTTAGCAATTAGTTGTGGTTCACTTGCTGCAAATATTTATTATGCACAACCAATTGTACAATTCATTGCAAAAGATCTGAACATTTCTTCTGATTTATCTGGATTGCTCACTACTTTGACACAAATTGGGTATGGATTGGGGTTATTTTTTATCGTACCGATAGCTGATTTATTGAAAAGTAAGAAAATAATAGGAATTCTTATCGGGTTAACTATTTTTTCATTAATTGGTACGCTAATTTCGACAAACGGAATTATTTTTTTACTATTAACAACTATAATTGGCATTGGGGCCTGTGCAGCTCAAATGTTAGTTCCACTAACAATGAGAATCGTGCCAATTGAAGAGGCAGGTAAATATGTGGGTAAAGTGATGAGTGGTTTATTGATTGGGATTATGATTGCTCGCCCATTATCTATCGGAATAACAGAGTGGTTTAGCTGGAGAATGGTATTTCTTTTTTCATTAATAACCCTAGTTACCGTATTACTGTTAATTCTAAAATTTTTACCCAACTATGAAGTTATCTCAACTAGTAACATGACATATCCAAATTTAATAACTTCTATGGTAAAGCTACTAATAAATACTTCTCCTTTACAACAAAGAGCTTTTTATCACGCATGTTTATTTGCTGCATTTAGCCTTTATTGGACAGCTATTCCAATTTTATTAAGATCAGAGCCATTACATTTTTCAAATAATGAAATTGCATTATTTGGCTTTGTTGCAATTGCTGGAGCTTTATTAACTCCTACTATTGGTAAAATAGCAGATAAAGGTTATATTTTTACAATGACTAATGTATCATTGGCACTCGTACTATTATCGATCGTACTATTATTCTTTGTTCAAGATCATTCACTATTTAGCATAATTTTAATTCTTATCTCAGGTATCTGCATTGATATTGGTGTAGCAGGAAATTTATTATTAGGTCAAAAAATTATCTTTGGTTTGAATCCCGAGATAAGAAACAGACTTAATGGATTATATATGACTATTTTCTTTTTGGGAGGAGCCTTTGGTTCATGGATTGGAAGTTATACTTACTATAAATTTAATAGTGAAGTAACTTTACTCATTGGAGCTGCTTTACCTTTAATCGCCTTAATAGTTCATTTAATACACAATAATACAATAAGTTTATTAAAAACCAAAAATAAATACATGTCCTAACTATCAATGTACTCTAAAACTAGCGTCAACATCTAATTTTTTGGGTAGTGTTAGCATTATCACTTCTGTTGCAAAGTTTTAAAAAATATAGTGAGGTTTACAAATTAGAAATAGGCTGTGGAGAAGATTCTCTCCACAGCCTAAAAAAGTTATCTTTGTAAACCTCGTTTATAACGACTTGCTTCAAATATAATACGCTCTTCATCTAACGTTTTACATTCACCATTCCAAACGACACGTTTTCCGTTAATAATTACATCGCTTATATCTTTACCACTCGCAGCATATACAAGGTGTGATAACACTTCATCTGCTGGTTGTAGATGCGGCTTGTTAGACGGGTCAATCGTAATAAAATCAGCACACTTACCAGCTTCTAGTGACCCTGTTTGTTTCATCCCGATTACTTCCGCAGCTCCTTTTGTCGCAAGAGAAAGAGCTGTTTCAACTGGTAATGCTGTTGCATCTTGGTGAATACCTTTTTGTAATAAAGTCGCTATGCGCATTTCTTCAAACATGTCTAAATTATTGTTAGATGCAACACTATCTGTTGCAATTCCTACTTTTATTCCTGCTTCTAGCATCGCTTTTACATTCGCTATACCAGAACCTAGTTTTAAATTACTATTCGGATTATGAGCTACTCGAACATCATGTTCTGCTAAAAATGCACGCTCATCATCATTTAATACTACACCGTGTGCAATAACTGTTGGGCGTTTAAACAATCCGCAGCTCGCTGCATATTCTACTGGACGTTTTCCGTACTGTGCTTCAATATCACGTACTTCACGCTCTGTTTCAGAAAGGTGGATATGAACCATTGTTTGATTCTCTACTGCAATACGAGCACACTCTTCTAACAATTCTGTACTACATGTATATGGACTATGTGGTGCAACCATCGTAGTTAACATGCCACTTTCTTTATAATAACGCTTCACATATTTCTCAGCTTCTTCAATCGCTTTCTTTTCATCGTCTTTCGTTCCGAAGCTAAATAAAGTCCTTGAAACAGCAGCTCGCATCCCGCTCCTTGATACCGTTTCCATAATTGCGTCTTGATCTACTCCAATTGGATTAAACATGTCAGAGAATGATGTTGTACCACTTTTCACCATCTCAAGTAATCCTAATTCCGTACTAGCAACCGCAATTTGGGGAGTAAATTGACTTTCCAGTGGCCAAATTCTCGTCTCAAGCCATGGCTGTAATAACATATCATCTCCAATACCTCTTAGGAGACTCATTACAACGTGTGTATGTGTATTTACAAGCCCTGGTAAAACCCACTTTCCTTTCATGTCAATTACTTCATCTACTTCAAAATCATTTGCAAATTCTCCGCTCTTTACATCTATAATTTGATCATTTTCTACAATGATATATCCATTTTCTATCACTTCGTTTTGTTCATTCATCGTTACAATTGTAGCGTTTACATAAGTTGTTTTCAAAAGTATTTCCCCTTTCAACTCTATGAAGTTCCCTTTAATGAAGTTACCACCATTATAGTAACTTATTAAAGATTAAGAGTCAAAAGATAATTTTAATTCTTTCGTTATTTTTCCCTTCAAAATGCTATATTGTTTTTCATTTGTATCTGCAAATGCTTCTTCCCGATTTGACTTTTCATCCATATAATTCAATTTCCCATTGAATTGAGTCTCTGTAAAATCAAATCTCTGCCCATCTATAAAGTTATAAAAGTGCCATACCTCTCTTACTTTTGTCTTTTTAATTTCTCCTCCGTATATGTCTTGAACGACAAGAGCTGTAACACCACATTGTCCCTTTGCTGGGTTTTCAATTGTCCACTTTGAACTCGTTTCAATCGACCACGATTTTATTAGTGCTTCATATATTCTTTTTTTCTTTACATCATCCATTCTAATCTTCCCCTACTATTAATAGTTTTACACATCATATTTCAAAAGAGGCAGTACACGACCCTTAAAGACAGTTGATGGTGTCTCTCCTATTAACTGTGCTCCCATTTTCAAGTAATATCCTTTTGCATTCGGATCACTATCAATTGTAAAACTTTTTAATCCTAGTTCATTGGCTTTTTCTATTACATACTCCCAAAGTATTTTCCCGTAACCTTTTCCTTTGTAATGAGGATGAATGTACAAGAAATCGAGAGCTTTATCATTACGTAAAAATGAGAAAAAACCAATCTTCGCATTATCGTTTTCTAAAACATATACAAAATTATTTTTTATGTACTCCTCCGTAATTGTTAAATCTTCCTTACAAGCAAGTATGAATTCTTCACTATAATTCCACGTTGCTTTTGAATGTAGTGCGAGTTCACTTAATTCATTTGCTTCACTTAATAATGCTTCTCTTATCTTCATGATTCTTTTTCCTCACTTTCAATATGTACACTACTAAATTGATTCGGAAAGCACTTCAAAAAACCTTTAATTTCCATAAATTAGAAATTAATTTTATAAATCTTTATTATAATCAGTACGATTTTCAACAATTTTTTTAAAGAAAAAGAACGCCATCCCTAAAAGTTGGCGTTCTCTTTTTCTAAAATTTAATCTTCAAGCTCACTCATTCGTTTTACTATTTCGTACGATACAAACCTATACAGTTTCTACTACCGCTTCAAGCATTGTTCCATTTTTAGCATAGTTCGTATGCCAAGAAAAAGCTTTTTCTAAAATATGAGGAGTTTGTCCACCTCTTATTTTTGCTTCTTCGTAATAAGCTCGTAGCTGTTCACGATACATTGGATGTGCGCAATTCTCAATAATAAGTTCCACTCTTTCTCTTGGCGCAAGTCCCCTTAAGTCGGCATATCCCTGTTCAGTGACGATAACATCTACATCATGTTCAGTATGGTCTACATGCGAAACGAAAGGAACGATACTTGAAATGTTACCACCTTTCGCAATCGATTTAGTAACAAAGATAGCTAGGCGGGCATTTCTTGCAAAATCGCCAGACCCACCAATACCATTCATCATTTTTGTACCTAAAACGTGAGTAGAGTTAACATTTCCGTATATATCTAATTCTAATGCAGTATTAATTGAGATTAATCCAAGGCGACGAATAATTTCAGGATGATTGGAAATCTCTTGTGGACGCATCATTAATTTGTCACGATATTTTTCAAAGTTAGAAAATACTTGTTGCATTTTCTCTTCAGAAAGCGTGATAGAACAACAAGAAGCAAAATTGACTTTTCCAGCATCCATAAGATCAAAAACTGCATCTTGTAAAACCTCGGAATATACTTCTAAATCTTCAAATTCTGAATCTAATATTCCATGCAATACGGCGTTAGCCACTGAACCAATTCCTGATTGTAACGGCGCTAAACGATTTGTTAATCGGCCTACTTTGACTTCTTCTCGAAGGAATTCTATTAAATGCTGTGCCATAATAACAGTTTCTTCATCCGGAGGAACAATTGTCGATGGCGAATCCAATTGATTCGTAAACACAATTCCCTTTACTTTTTCAGGATCAATTGGAATACCGATTGTTCCAATTCGGTCATCTGTTTTCACAAGCGGAATTGGAAGCCTCTCCCCTTGTTTACCTGGTTCATATAGATCATGTAGCCCCTCTAATTGTGCGGATTGAGCCATATTCATTTCAATAATAATAGACTTAGCATTTAAGGAAAACGCTAAGGAATTTCCAATTGAAGTGGTTGGAATAATCATTCCGTCCTCTGTAATCGCAACCGCTTCCACAATGGCGAAATCTATATCCAGAACGTCAGCACGGAGTAACTCTGCTGTATGAGACAAGTGTTGATCCACAAATAAAAAGTCTCCGTTATTAATTCCTTTTCGCATAGTCGCGTCAGCTTGGAAAGGTAATCTTTTCCCTAAAATTCCTGCCTCAGCAAATAATTTGTCTACATCCGATCCTAAAGAAGCCCCAGTATAAACATTTACTTTAAAAGATTCATCATTCTTAACTCGGTTTACAAGCGCAAATGGGACTGCTTTTACATCACCTGCACGTGTAAACCCACTTAAGCCTAAAGTCATTCCACTTTGAATCCAGGAAGCTGCTTCTTCAGGTGTAACTACCCGATCTTTTAGACGTTGATCTCTGATTCTATCTAAATTGTTCTCCATATGTAATCCCTCTCTCATTGAATATTCATAATTATTTTACACATTAACACTATCAAAATAGGGATTTTAGTATACAATGCCGAAAATTCAGACAGAACAGCAAATCTAGGTTCTAAAGCAGAAAAATTTAGAATCCTAGAAGTTTACGGAAATAACTAGCGTATGATTGACTAACTGGTACTCTCTCACCATTATCCATTGAAAGTACAAAAGTAGAATGGGTATCAGGATAAATCGCTTTAATATGATTAACATTTACAATAAACGAACGGTGACATCTAATAAATGAATCTTTCGGAAGCAAGTATTCGAATTCTTGCAGAGAGTATTTATGTGTTCCTGATAACTCTTCTGAATTCACATACGTCTTTTTATCTTTAGCCTCTAAATACATAACCTTTGAAAAAGGAACCGGAATCCAGCCGTCTGTTGTTTTTAAAGTAACAACTGACTTTCCATCCGTTAAAGCTGGATAAATTGCCGTTACGCACCCTTCAAGCTTTCCATTGTTTGAAAATGGTACAGCCATTCCATGATAAGGAATACCAAAAACATCCCGATTAATAAACTCAGAGGTTTTTTGATTCATCACCATCGCTTTATGAGCAATCGTTCCTTCTTTTATAGGATCCCCGACACTAATCTTTAAATCAATTCGTTTACTTGGCCGATAGTAAATATATTCTTTCGTATTCGAAACAGCAATTGAAATTTCATCTGAAAATAATTCCCCAACAACATCTAGTAATAAACCTAACGTTCTATCTTCCATTCTATTAACACCTCATTCACTATTATACTACTATTATGAACAGGCATCTGTTGCTTTATAAAAAGTTTGATTTTAAGTTACTTTTAAAATTAGTTTTATTCACTATTACTTCGTTACTACAAAAAACCTCACTTCAGAAAAGTGAGGTTTCCTCTCATACAATATTTCTTTATTTTTTGAACGACTATAGAATAAGATTTATTTTTTATTAAGTAAAGTGAATTTAAGAATTTATTGCCCCTATTTCTGTATAATAAATAATCCCAAACTACAAACAGTTTGTGATTATCTTTCTCATTTATTATGCGCATCTAACCACGAAATTAAATCTTTAAATACTTCATCCTTATTTACTTCATGAAACATTTCATGTCTACCATTTTCATATAAACGTAGTGTCACGTCTTTCACACCACATTTTTTATAGTTTTCATATACTTCTTTTACACCTTTCCCCATATCGCCAACAGGATCACGATCACCAGAGAATATATGTATTGGAAGATTCTTTGGCGTCTTCTTGTATTCTTCTAGTTTATTTACTTCTAATACTCCAGAAAATAATTCTCGGTAAAAACTCGTCGTACAAATGAAACCACATAACGGATCCGCAATATATTTATCAACTTGATTATTATCTGAAGATAACCAATCAAATTTTGTACGATTTGGCTTAAAGTTCGAATTGAAGTTTCCGAAAGATAAAAAGTTTAACATTGGACTTTTCGTTTTTGCCCCGCGCAATTTCATTTCGATTGTTGCTACTTTATGACCAATAGCTCCTAAAAGCCCTGGATTTCCACCTGTTCCTGAAATTAGAAATCCATCATATTGTTCACCCCTAAGTTGTACAGCACGTCTTGATAAAAAAGAACCCATACTATGTCCAAGTAAAAACAAAGGACTTGACTGTTCTTCTTTTATCCTTTCTGAAACAAAGATAACATCCGATACAACTTGATTCCACCCTATATTTGGTTCAAAATGACCATAATCTTCTTCTTTTTTTACTGTTTTCCCATGTCCTTTATGATCATGCGCATAAACACCATAACCTGCTTCCAATAAAGCATCTACAAATTCTGTATACACCCCTGCATGCTCTGTCATGCCATGTGCAATCTGAATAATTCCTCTCGGATCTCCTTCTGGTAACCATTTACGCAAATAAATTTCCGATCCATCCAATGCCGTAACGAAACTTTCCTGTACATTCATTTCGTCAGCCCCCAAATTTATTATGTATACCTTTAAGAAAAATGAATATCCATTCACTTTTCTTATTTTATATTATATGTAATTGCTTTCATTATGACAAATGATGTATTTTTCAGACTTGCTTTCAAACTAATCTCTTGACGAACCAAAAATAAAATTATATAGTTACTTACATAAAGTAATTATATAATTTTTAGGAGGTTTCTACTATTATGATGCCATCACTATTTTTAGCACATGGTTCGCCTATGCTCGCTATTCAAGATACAGACTATACACGATTTTTAAAAACACTTGGAGAAACATATAAACCGAAAGCAATTGTTATTTTCACTGCTCACTGGGAAACTGAAGTATTAACGATTTCCTCATCAGATAACGAATATGAAACAATTTATGATTTTGGAGGTTTCCCCCCTGAGTTATACGAAATCAAATATCGTGCGAAAGGCTCTTCTAGCATTGCATCTATGTTAGAAACAAAATTTAGAAACAAAGGTATTCCAGTCCATCATAATATGACCAGAGGTTTAGATCATGGTTCATGGACACTCCTGCACCGCATGTATCCAGAAGCAAATATTCCTGTCGTGCAAATATCAGTAAATCCATTCCTTTCTGCAAAAGAACAATTTGAAATTGGAGAAGCACTTAAAGGACTCGGACAAGAAGATATTTTAGTAATCGGTAGTGGCGTTACCGTTCATAATTTACGAGCACTGAAATGGAATCAAACTACACCTGAAAAATGGGCAATTGAATTTGATGATTGGATTATTAAACATATGCAGAATAACGATAAAGATGCATTGTTTAATTGGGAGAATAATGCTCCTCATGCACAATTAGCCGTACCAAGAGCAGAGCATTTTGTTCCTTTGTTTATTGCAATGGGAAGTGGCGAGAATAGCGGTGAAGTCATTCACCGTAGTTATGAGCTTGGTACATTAAGTTATCTCTGTCTTCGATTTTAAAGAAAAAGGATGAAGCACATGTTGCTTCATCCTTTTTCTTTTTCATTCACTTAGTTAACTAACTTCCAAACGTTGTTTCTCTGATACTTCTTCGTTCTTATTATGAAAATAAACCCAAATACACGCAATAAATAATAGTGATGATGTAGAGAGGAAAACATATTGGAAGCCTGCATGCGCTGCAATTTGTCCCCCGAGCACTGGCCCAATCATATTTCCTAAAAACTGAAACGACTGATTATATCCAAATATTCGTCCCGTAACATGGGTTGGTGTATGTTGTTTTAGTAGAGTTTGTACGGAAGGCAATAATCCTGCTTGTGCGATACCTAATAAAAATCGAAGAATTAATAGTTGCCAAGCTGAGGTTACAAATGCTTGCGGGATAAAAATAATTCCTGCTGCAAATAACGCTACAACTAACGTTTTTTGAGGACCGATATGATCTGATAATCTTCCTAGTCTTGGTGCTGCCAAAATAACTGCTAATCCTGTCGCTGACATAACTGCACCCGCAATTGTTTCAATATGTGCAGTATGAGGACCTACTAAATTTTTCACGTACAATGTAACAATTGGTTGAACTGACATATTAGCAAGTTGAATAATAAATGTTGTTACAAATAAACTAATAATTAAATGCTTCGCTGGGACCATCGTCCATACTTTTTTCGGCTGTGTTTTTTTTGCTTGAGCAGAGTGATTTTCTTCATGCAGAAAGAAAAAAACGATGAGAAAGGAAAGGAATAAAAAAGCTCCTGTAACAAGAAAGACATGACGCATTCCAATTAACTCAGACAAATAACCTCCAAGTAACGGGCCAAGTAACGAACCGCTCACACCACCAGTTGAAATTGTGGAAATCGCCCAACCTGAATGTTCTTTCGGAGTTTCTGCTGCAATAAATGTCATCGCTGTTGAAAGGAAACCAGATACTGCTCCCATTAAAAATCTTAGTGCGACTAGTTGATACACATCCGTTACAAATCCCATAAGCGTCATAATAATCGCCATACCAAGGCTAGCACGAATAAGCATCAATTTCCGTCCATGTATATCACCAAGCTTCCCCCATATTGGTGATACGATCGCACCCATTAAAAATGTTACACCAAATGCAAGTCCCGACCACTGTGCAATGCTTGAAGTGCCAGTTACTCCTAATTCCTCAATATAAAAAGATAAGAAAGGAATTACTAAACTCATACCGGCTGCAGTGGTAAAACAACCTAGCCAACAAATCATTAAATTCCGTTTCCAGCTGGCCATTTTCACACCTTCTTTCTTTAGATACCCATTCTACACCCTTTCTTGTAAAAAGTTTAGTAATTTGCTTTATATGTAAGATTTACTACAAAACCCGCTATTTTCTAGTGAAAATCACTACAATCCCACATTTTTTTCATAATAAAACCAACTCCCACTAAATGAAGTTGGTTAATAATCCATTAAACCGTAACCATAAATAATTGAAACAATTACACCCACTACCAATATACCTGGAAGTAAATTTGCCACCTTGATTTTAATAATACTAAGCAAGTTCAATCCAATAGCAGATATCATAATGCCGCCCGTAGCCGTCATCTCCACTATAAATTGGTTCATTAATTCTTTCGGGACAAAACTATTAATTTGTGTTGCAAAAACTGCAATACCACCTTCATATAAAACAACTGGAATCGCCGAAAATACTACGCCAATTCCTAGAGTTGTCGTTAATATAATAGAAATAAATCCATCGATAATCGCCTTTGTAAATAAAATATCATGATTTCCGCGAATCCCACTGTCAAGTGCACCAAGTATCCCCATCGCGCCAATTGCAAAAATTAAAGTAGCTGTTACAAAACCTTCTGATATGCTACCTTTCCCTTTCGATCCAACTTTATTTTCTAGCCAATCCCCTAAATGTTTTAACTTTTCTTCTAATTGTAACCATTCTCCAATTACCGTACCAATCACTAAACTCAGTATGACAACAAGAAAGTTTTCACTTTTTAATGCCATTTGAAGCCCAAGTACAGTAACCGCTAAACCGATTGCGTGCATTATCGTCCCTTTCATACTTTCTGGAATCCTACTAAATAATTTACCAAGTAAAGTACCAAATATAATACAAATCCCATTTACAACTGCTCCTAATATAACCATTTCTCATTCTTCACCCTTCGAATTCTTTATTTCTATATTTTGGTTTATACATTGATTTACAGGTTATCTATATGTTAACTTAATATTGAGAATATTAACAAATGTTTTCCACTACATAACCCGCTATTTTTTGTAACTTTAATTACCTTTAATAGATTCAGTGTTAATTTAATTGCGGGATAATATTAAAAGGGAAGGTATATATGAAAACTTTACTAAAACGATTTTTGTTAATAGCCTTTTTCATTACACCGATTGTTTTATTAATCAATTACTCTTTTATTTCAAAAGCAAAAGACAAACCCGATTTGCAAAACAAATCTAGTAAAACCGCTTCAAAAAGCGAAAAGAAAATAGAAGACCAAGAAATCACACTCACCTTCTCTGGTGATACAATGTTCGATTGGCAATTACGTCCTATAATCGAAAAGAATGGGGCTGATTACCCATTCCAACATGTAAAAGAAGAAATAAAAAAAGCTGATATTTCTTTTGTAAATTTAGAGTCGGCATTTACAACGAAAGAAAAGAAAGCACCTGGGCAACTGTTTTGGATTAAAAGTGATCCATCTACACTACAAGCTATTAAAAACACTGGATATGACATCGTAAATATTGGGAATAACCACACACTTGATTATGGGCAAGATGGATTATTAGATACGATTTCTCACGTAGAAAAATTAAAGTTCCCTTACATTGGAGCCGGAAAAAATGCGAAAGATGCATATACAGCACGAGAAATGACCGTAAAAGGGAAAAAGTTTAAATTTCTTTCCTTCGTTCGATTTATGCCTGATTCTAATTGGGTAGCTGGTGAGAATAAACCTGGCGTTGCGAATGGCTATGATTTAAATCTTGTAACAAAAACAATTAAAGAACAAAAACAAGATGCAGACTATTTAATCGTCTATATGCATTGGGGCGTTGAAAAATCAAATCGTCCGGTAGAATACCAAAAGCAATATGTACCTAAAATGGTTGAAGCAGGAGCTAACGCAATTGTCGGAAGCCATCCACATTGGTTACAAGGGTTTGAGTATTATAATAAAGTTCCTATCGCTTACTCATTAGGTAACTTTTTATTCCCGAGTTATGTGAATGGGAAAAGCGCTGAAACTGGCGTATTAACTTTAACTTTTAAAGGAAAGGATGTCCAAATGTCATTCAATCCTTATATCATTCGCAACAACCAAGTTTCCCCTGTAAATGAGGGAGAAAAGAAAAAAGCTCTTCAATATTTACAAACAATTTCAACTGATGTAGAAATTGATGATACAGGGAAAATAAAAAACAAACGAAACTAGACAGCTCAAGATCTATTTCTCTGTAATATACTTTACAGAATAGGTGATAAACATGCTGAAAGACTTATTAGAAAATGTAAGTTTGTTAGAGAACGTTTATGAAATGTCTATAGCAGTTCTACTTTTATGTTCCTTTTATTCTGTGAGACTATTTAAAAAAATAAAGCGAGAGAGAAATCTTACTCCTTTTGAATTTACAATGTATGTAATCATTCGTATTGCGATACTCTTTTGGTTAGCTAGCTTTATTCTTCTTGAATTTAATGAGTACCTAGTTTAACTATAAAAAAGATAGAACAAGCACTATATTCCCTCGCTTGTATCTATCTTTTTTATTTACATTCTAACTCTCTCCTTCTATTAAATAAGCAAATCAAACAAAACAGGGTTTTTATTAAGTTCCATAAATTGAATATTATTTTCTTTAAAGCGAGTAATTAATTGCTCATAATCTTCTTTATGTTTTAATTCTACGCCGACTAATGCTGGACCATTTTCTTTATTATGTTTCTTAATATACTCAAAGCGCGTAATGTCATCTTCTGGTCCTAATCCTTTATCAAGAAATTCTCTTAGCGCACCTGAACGCTGCGGAAATTCAATGATAAAGTAATGTTTCAGTCCTTCATAAATGAGCGAACGCTCTTTCATTTCTTGCATTCTATCAATATCATTATTTCCACCACTTAGCGTACATACAACTGTTTTACCTTTTATTTCATCTCTATATAAATCAAGCGCTGCAATAGAGAGTGCACCAGCCGGTTCAGCTACAATCGCATTTTTCTTATACAGTTCTAAAATCGTCGTACAAACTTTCCCCTCTGGTACTAAAATAATATCGTCAATTACATCTTTACAAGTTTCAAATGTTAACTTTCCTACTTTTTTAACAGCTGCCCCATCAACAAAGCTATCTATTTTCTCCAATGCTACATTTTCATTTTGAAGAAAAGCCTCTTTCATAGATGCAGCTCCCATTGGCTCTACACCAATAACCTTTGTAGTAGGACTAACACCTTTTACATATGTACCAACTCCTGATGCTAATCCACCACCACCGATTGCTGTAAAGATATAATCAACCGGTTTCTCCATATCATGCATAATTTCAACTGCCACTGTCCCTTGACCAGCAACTACATACGGATCATCAAACGGATGAACAAATGTCATTCTATTTTCTTCACAATAACACTGTGCTTCTTGGAAAGAGCTATCGAATGTATCACCAACTAATACAATCTCTGCGAAATCACCACCGAAAAATTGTACTTGTGATACTTTTTGTTTCGGTGTTGTTGTGGGCATAAATATTTTTGACGGAATCTTCAATAAATTACACGTATAAGCAACTCCTTGCGCATGATTACCAGCACTTGCACAAACAACACCGTTTTGTAACTTTTCTTTCGGTAAACTTTGAATTAAATTGTACGCACCACGAATTTTGAAAGAGCGAATTAATTGTAAGTCTTCTCGTTTTACATAAACGTCACAATCATATTTCTCAGATAAAACTGTATCACGTTGTAACGGTGTTTTAATAACGATATCTTTCAGGCAATTATGCGCCATTAAGATATCTTCAATTTTCACTCTCTCCTTTACCTTTTGCACCATTATATATCATCCTTATCTCTTTTAAATTGGCTCAATCAAAATGTGGGATTTTCAGAACAGCCCCTGTATTCGCCGATGTTACCATTTGTGCATAACGTCCAAGCCAGCCAGTTTTTACTTTCGGTTCTGGTCGTTTCCATTCTTTTTTACGCTTTTCTAATTTTTCATCACTCACTCTTACTTCTAGTAAGCGTTCTTCAACATCAATACATACAATATCCCCTTGTTCAAGAAGTGCAATCGTTCCACCAGCTGCTGCTTCTGGTGAAATATGTCCTACTGAAATTCCACGTGAAGCTCCAGAGAAACGTCCATCCGTTAATAATGCAACCTCAGCACCTAATCCCATTCCAGCAATTGCTGATGTTGGGGCTAACATTTCTGGCATACCAGGGCCACCTCTTGGTCCTTCATAACGAATGACAACTACATCTCCTTTTTTCACTTTCCCAAGCATAATGCCAGCAAGTGCCTCATCTTGTGAATTAAAAATAACGCAAGGCCCTTCAAAACGCTTTACTTCTGTTGCACCGCTTTTAATAACCGCTCCATCTTTAGCAAGATTTCCTTTTAATATACGTAAGCCCCCCTCTTCACTATGAGGGTTTTCGAGAGAGTGAATAACCTCCTTATCTTTAATCTCTGCCTCAGCAATATTTTCTCTTAATGTTTGCCCAGTAGCAGTGATTCGATCAAGATGAAGTACTCCTTCTTTCCGGCTCATCTCTTTCAAAATTGCACTAATCCCGCCCGCACGATCAATATCTTCCATATGCCAATTTGAGGCTGGACTTACTTTACATAAATGAGGTACACGTCTTGAAACTGCATCAATACGGTTCATATCATAATCTAGTCCTGCCTCTTGTGCGAGTGCTAGCGTATGTAATACTGTATTCGTTGATCCACCCATCGCCATATCAAGTGCAAAAGCATCGTCAATTGCTTCTTCTGTTACAATATCACGCGGCTTAATATCTCTTTCAATTAAAATTTTCAATTTCTCTGCTGCTTGTTTAATTAACTCTTCACGTCTTGGATTAATTGCTAAAATACTCCCGTTACCAGGAAGAGCTAAACCTAACACTTCACATAAACAATTCATAGAGTTCGCGGTAAACATACCCGAACAAGAGCCACAAGATGGACAGCCATGATCTTCAATATCTTTTAATTCTTCTTCTGAAATTTTCCCAGATTGATAAGCTCCTACTCCTTCAAAAACGGAACTCAGATCAACAACTTCCCCTTTAGATGTTTTTCCTGCTGCCATCGGGCCGCCTGAAACAAACACAGTCGGAATATTAATACGTAGTGCAGCCATCATCATACCTGGTGTAATTTTGTCACAGTTTGGGATACAAATCATGCCGTCAAACCAGTGTGCATTTACAACCGTTTCTACTGAATCTGCAATAATTTCACGACTTGGAAGAGAATAACGCATACCGATATGTCCCATCGCAATACCATCGTCAACTCCAATTGTATTGAATTCGAATGGTACCATACCTGCCGCGCGAACTGCCTCTTTTACAAGTTTCCCAAACTCGTTCAAGTGTTTATGCCCTGGAATAATTTCAATAAAAGAATTACAAATCGCTATGAAAGGTTTATCAAAATCTTCATCTTTCAAACCAGTTGCTTTTAATAAACTACGGTGCGGTGCTTTATCAAAACCTTTTTTAATCATGTCACTTCTCATCTTGTCAAATCCCCTCTTACATATTTTTCATTTATACTCTCTTACTCTATTTCTTTACTAATTCTTTCGGTGCATGAATCCAGCTCATCATTTCACGAAGCTCTGCTCCCACTTTTTCTAATTGATGATTTTGTTCTGCTTTTTTCATTGCGTTATACGTCGGACGCCCTGCTTGATTTTCTAAAATCCATTTCTTCGCAAATTCACCTTGCTGAATTTCTGTCAGAACACGCTTCATTTCCTTCTTCGTTTCATCTGTAACAATTCTCGATCCTGTTACATAATCTCCAAACTCTGCCGTATCTGAAATAGAATGGCGCATAGTCGTTAATCCACCTTCGTACATTAAGTCAACAATTAGCTTTAATTCATGCAAACATTCAAAGTATGCAATTTCAGGACGATATCCACCTTCCGTTAACGTTTCGAACCCGGCCTTCACAAGTGCAGTTACCCCGCCGCAAAGTACAGCTTGCTCACCGAATAAATCCGTTTCGGTTTCTTCTTGGAATGTCGTTTCAATTACCCCCGCACGTGTACACCCTACACCTTTTGCATACGCCAGTGCTACATGTAGCGCTGTTCCCGTCGCATCTTGATGCACTGCGACTAATGCTGGAACACCATTTCCTTCTTGAAATACACGGCGAACGAGATGACCTGGACTTTTTGGCGCGACCATCGCTACATCTACGTAACTTGGCGGATTAATTTGTCCGAAGTGAATGTTAAATCCATGTGAGAAAAGTAACATTTGTCCTTCACGAAGATTCTCTTCTACCTCTGCTTTATACACATGAGCTTGCTGTTCATCTGGCAATAACATTTGTACAACTTGTGCGGTTCGAACCGCTTCTGAAACAGACATTACTTCAAATCCATCCGCTTTCGCTACTTCATACGACTTACCAGGACGAACACCAACTACAACCTCTACACCAGAATCACGTAAATTTTGTGCTTGCGCATGACCTTGTGATCCATAACCAACTACTGCAACAGTTTTTCCTTGTAATAACTCTACATTTGCATCTTTTTCATAATATGTTTTCATATTCCATACACTCCTTATAATTTATTTACTTGCAGAACATCAATTAATTTTTTCAACTGACTAACAAGTAATGTCGCTTCATTTTCAGTACAAACTGCTGTGAGTTTCATTTCAGAAACACCACTAGTATCTCTTTCTTTTAAATGTAAAGAAGAAATATAATAACCACGCCGAGCAAAAATCCCACTTATACGTAATAAGACGCTTGGCTCGTTATGAATAACGAGTGAAAAAGTATGACTCATTCTTCCCACCTCTTCATAATCATTTCGTTATTCCCTTTGTTTGGCGGAACCATCGGAAATACGTTTTCACCTTCTTCTACACAAAAATCAACTACGACAGGACCTTCGTGAGCAAATGCTTCTAACATCACTTGTTTTGCCTCGGTTGAATTTGTTGCTCTTAATCCCTTTACTCCATAAGCTTCTGCTACTTTCACAAAATCTGGTGATCCAATTTTTGATTCTGATAAACGATTTTCATAAAACATTTCTTGCCATTGCCTTACCATCCCTAAAAATTTGTTATTTATGATAAATACTTTTAAAGGGATGTTATTTTCAGCAATTGTTTGTAGTTCTTGAATGTTCATTTGAAAAGAAGCGTCACCTGCAATACAAATGACAAGTTCTTCTTTTTTAGCTAGCTGAGCACCAATTGCTGCTGGAAAACCAAACCCCATTGTTCCTAATCCTCCAGAGGTAAGGAACGTCCGAGGTTTTCTTGCTTTATAGAAGTGAGCAGCCCACATTTGATGCTGACCTACTTCTGTTGTGACAATCGCTTCACCATTCGTTAATTCACTTACTAAGTTGATCACATGCTGTGGTTTTAACTCAGATTCTTTTTGCTTATAAGAAAGTGGATATTCTTCTTTCCATGTCTTTACTTTCTGAAGCCATTCGTCTGTTTGTGTATAAATAGACATATGTAACAGCATGTGTAACGCTTTTTTTACATCACCAACAATCGGATGTTCTACAGTTACATTTTTATGAAACTCAGAAGAATCAATATCAATATGTACTTTTTTCGAGTTTGGAGAAAAAAGTTCTAATTTTCCTGTTACACGATCATCGAAGCGAACACCTAATGCAAGTAGTAAATCACATTCTGTTACCGCCATATTAGCAGCGTATGTCCCATGCATACCAAGCATCCCTAGAAACAATGGATCATCCGGTGGATATGCACCAAGTCCCATTAAAGTTGAAACGACTGGAATACGGTTCTCCCTTGCGAATTCGAAGAGTTCATCGGATCCACCTGAATGAATGACACCTCCTCCAATATAAAGAAGTGGACGCTTAGATTTTGAAATTGCTTTAGCCACCTCTCTAAGTTTCATGCTGTCTGGTACAAGTTCTGGTTTGTACCCCGGAATATCAACTTCTTCACTAAAGAAACTGGTGACTTTTGCATTTTGAACATCTTTTGGAATATCAATTAATACTGGTCCCGGGCGCCCGCTTTTGGCGATGTAAAAAGCTTCTTGCACAATTCGTGATACATGATTCACATCACGAACCTGGTAATTATGCTTCGTAACAGGTACTGTAATTCCGACAACATCCGCTTCTTGAAATCCATCTTTACCAATTAAAGGCGTTGCAACTTGCCCGGTAATGACAACTAAAGGAATCGAATCCATATAAGCGTCTGCTAAACCCGTAACTAAATTTGTCGCCCCTGGGCCAGAGGTAGCAAAGACTACCCCGACCTTTCCAGAAGCTCTCGCATATCCTTCAGCCGCATGAATGGCAGCTTGTTCATGACGAGTTAAAACATGTTTCAAACCACTTTCGTATAAAGCATCGTATATTGGCAAGATTGCTCCGCCCGGATAGCCGAAAATGGTCGTTACACCTAATCTCTTTAAACATTGAATCACATGTCCAGCGCCTGTCATTTCTTCATACTGTAATTTCTCATACGCTGTATACTGCTGCTTCATTTCCATTAACTCCTCTCCTTATTTACGCTAAGCTTTCCGTCAGCCCGGGAACACGTACTCCTCTTTCTCTCGTTAATTTTTTAAATTCTTCGGTCAATTGTTTCGTTACACTTCCTGGTTTCCCATCTCCAATTTCTCTGGAATCAACTTTTACAACTGGAATTAACTCCGCTGCTGTTCCTGTTAAAAATACTTCATCCGCTACATATACATCATGGCGAGTCAATGGTCTTTCCTCACACGGAATATTCAGTCGTTCACATAGCTCGATAACACTATTTCTCGTAATACCTTCTAATGCTCCTAAATAGGATGGCGGGGTTAGCACTTTTCCATCTTTCACAACGAAAACATTATCGCCAGAACCTTCACAAACATATCCTTGTTGATTTAACATAAGAGCCTCTAACACTCCTGCTTGTGCTGCTTCAATTTTTACAAGTACGTTATTTAAATAATTCATTGACTTAATACGTGGATCTAACGCATCTGGCGTATTACGTCTTGATGCAACAGATACAACGCTTAGCCCATTATCATAAAATTCTTGTGGGAATAACTTTAATTGTTCTGCAATGATAATTACGCTCGGCTTCACACAACTTCTCGGATCGAGCCCTAAGTCACCTTTTCCTCTTGAGACAATTAAGCGAATGTAAGCATCAGCGTATTCATTTTTTTGGAGTGTATGTAAAACTGCTTCTTCCATTTCTTCTACCGTCATTGGAATTGTTAGTAAAATAGATTTCGCTGATTCATATAATCGTTTCACATGTTCTTTTAAACAAAATACATTTCCTCCGTAACTACGAATCCCTTCAAATACACCGTCTCCGTATAAAAAACCATGATCATACACTGAAACAACTGCCTTTTCTTTTTCTACAAATTCCCCATTCATGTAAATATACTGGTTTCCCATCTCACATCGCTCCTCTTTTTTCTCTATTTTTTGCAATCTATTTCTACATCGATTGCTGAGATGAGTATTTTTAACAGAATATTCAGTATATAAACCTTAAAAATATACTCGTCTCAACAATCGATTACTTACATACTTGTAGCAATCCATTGCTGAGACGAGGGAATCGTGGTACCACTCAGCTTCCTTATACTTCTCACGAAATATAAGCTCTGCAAGTCCAATTAGACTTTTGTTTTTCTATCGGGAACAACCCCGCTACTTTTTACTAGTTTTCAAAAGTAGTGCTCCAAGGTGATTTTCAATGAGTGAATTGTTACCACCCTCACAGCCTCGGGGCAGCTCTCTGAAACAATCTTTATCATTTACTCTCCTCTTCTACGCATTCTCTTCTTCTATTTTTAAAAATAAAAACTCTCGCCTCAGCAATCAACTACTACAATTTAGTAGCTTTGATTGCTGAGGCGAGAGTTTCGCGTTACCACTCAGCTTCCTTATACTTCTCACGAAATATAAGCTTTGTAGGTCCAATCAGACCTCCGTCCTTTTACCGGAGACGATGCCGCCGCCCTCTACTCAGTTTCCCTTTCGCAAGCGATGCTCCGAGGTGATCTTCAATGATTCGATTGTTACTACCCTCACAGCCTTGGAGTAGCTCTCTGAAACGATCATAATCATCTACTTTCCTCTTCTTTGCATATACAACATATAAAGTTAGAAAATTCTTAATTAACTTTTATTTGTTACACGTATTATAGGACGTTGTTCTTTTCCTTGTCAACATGTTTTTTCAAAAAAATCAAAATTAATTCTATTTATTTTTTCTCAAATCAAAATTGGAATGCATTACTTACATACACTCATATATTACTTAAGTATGTTTGCATTACTACATAAAGAAAAACTTATAAAGTTTATGAGGAGATGAGGAAACTATGTTAAAAGGGAAAGTAGCGTTAGTTACAGGAGCAAGCCGAGGAATTGGACGAGCAATCGCTAAACGTTTAGCAAATGACGGTGCATTGGTTGCTGTTCATTACGGTAATCGAAAAGATGACGCTGAAGAAACTGTTCATGAAATTCAATCAAATGGTGGCCAAGCTTTTTCTATCGGCGCAAATTTAGAATCCTTACACGGTGTAGAAAACCTTTATAAAGCTTTAGATACTGAATTACAAAAGCGCACTGGTGAAATACAATTTGATATTTTAATAAACAATGCTGGCATTGGTCCTGGTGCTTTTATTGAAGAAACGACTGAACAATTTTTTGATAGAATGGTTTCAGTAAATGCAAAAGCTCCATTCTTTATCATTCAACTAGCACTACCACGTTTACGTGACAATAGCCGAATTATTAATATTTCATCCGCTGCCACCCGCATTTCTTTACCTGATTTTGTTGCATATAGTATGACGAAAGGCGCTATTAATACAATGACTTTTACGCTAGCAAAACAGCTTGGAGCACGAGGAATAACGGTGAATGCAATACTTCCAGGATTTATCAAAACAGATATGAATGCAGAACTCTTGAGCGACCCAATGATGAAGCAGTACGCTACTACTATTTCCGCTTTCAATCGCTTAGGTGAAGTAGAAGACATTGCCGATACTGCTGCATTCCTTGCTTCTCCAGACAGCCGCTGGGTTACTGGACAATTAATTGATGTGAGCGGAGGATCTTGTTTATAAAAAACATATATTTTCAAATCTTTTTTATTGCGCAATAAAACAATTTATATAATACTATATAAAACATATACATTTAGGAGGATTACAGCAATGTCCGAAAAAACATACGAACTCGCAACCTTCGCAGGCGGTTGCTTTTGGTGCATGGTAAAACCATTTGATGAACTTCCTGGTATTCATAAAGTACTTTCTGGCTATGCAGGAGGTCATGTAGAAAACCCAACATATGAACAAGTAAAAGCTGGAACATCTGGACATTTAGAAGTTGTTCAAATTACATTCGATCCTTCTATTTTTCCTTATCAGAAATTACTAGACTTATATTGGCCACAAATCGATCCAACTGATGATGGCGGACAATTTTTTGACCGTGGTCCATCTTATCGTACCGCTATTTTTTATCATAACGAAACACAAAAAGGGCTTGCTGAAAAATCAAAACAAGCTCTTGCAGAAAGCGGTATGTTTAAAGATCCAATCGTGACTGAAATTCGTCCTGCTGCACCTTTTTACGAAGCAGAGGAATACCA
The DNA here is from genome assembly GCF_003217275.1 of Bacillus sp. 196mf. NCBI lineage: Bacteria > Bacillati > Bacillota > Bacilli > Caryophanales > Bacillaceae > Bacillus > Bacillus sp. 196mf. The sequence goes on along the minus strand of NZ_QJTG01000001.1, from coordinate 593,419 downwards.
CCAACATTTCTATAAAAAGAATCCAGAGAAATATGCTACTGAGCAAAAGGAATCTGGTCGTGAAGACTTTATTAAAGAAAATTGGCAAAAAAAATAATAAAAACGCATCGTGCTTTTTTAATACGATGCGTTTTTATTTTTGATAAAAGTACCATACAATTAATAGAACAATTGCTGTTAGTGACCAAAGTACTATCTCGTTTTTCACTCTATTCTTTTTCTTAGTCATTTCATTCCCTCCTAATAACTATTAAACATATTCAATTTTTTCTTTGTTTAATTGTCCATCTTATATACGTGAATACATCCTTACAAATTCTAATAGCAAGACCACCAATAATTCCGATTGCAATGGAAATTACTAGCATCTGTCCAAAACTAAAAGAATTTGTGTACATTATGTAGAGAACGATACATATAAGTAAAACATCCGGTAAAGAAAGTAAAAACCTTTTAAGCATTCCTTTATCTCCTCTATACTTTTTAATTTATATCTTCTACTGTAATTTTGAAATAAAATTTGTTCAAAAATTCCATTTACACCCTCATTTTATGAAAAATAATAAGAATCCCTTTTCAAAAGAGATTCTTATTCAGCAGATTTAAGTTTAATTATTTTCTACATATCCTATTCCATAATTACTCCTAAAATAGAATAATATTACTAATGATTTATTGTAAATTGACTATTTGCCAGGCAACCGAATGTCGCGCCAGCTGCCTACATCGCATTGGCCAAATTCATTATTACCTACCGCGACTACCGTGCCATCCTATTTAAGGCCAACAGTATGACAACGCCCCGCCGCTATCATATCTTTGGGCCATCGCTTCACTTTTTCTTTCGATAAAAGGTAATCCATGTTTTACCTCCTTGCATATAAGCAACTGTATCATAATAGATATTTTTATCAAATTTCATTATAAATCTACATTTACAAAGAAAGCTTATTTTACTTCTTCAAAAAATAAAAACCTCCAGTTTAAATACTAGAGGTTTTCTCGTTATTTCTTCAAGCGGTCAATAAAATCGTTCAATTTATCTAGCGATTTCATATTCTGATTGCAAGCTACACCATCTTTGCAAATGTAGTTTCCCTTTTTAACGAAAGTTCCTGGTACATCGCCTTTAATTTCAACTAAAAACATTCCTACTTCTTCATGCCCATGACATAATGAACAAATGCTTTTTTTATTTAAACTTTGGAACGTTCCTTGCAGACCAACAAATTTATTTTTATCATTTTTCGCTATAATAAATTTCCTGCTTGATCCCTTATCAATCCAACTTAAATAAGATATTTCTTTCATATCCATTTCTTCCATATCAGGAAGTTTTAACTTTTTCGCCTTAGGAAATAACTTTTTTAATGTTTGTGCTGTAACTTCTTGAAACGGAATTACATACGGATTTATTTTCATTAAAAATGACTCTGCATCTTCTCTATTTTGAACTGTTAATACCGTATCAATTAACTCTTTCTGTTCATCCGTTAAATTCTCAAATACATGTATTATCTTTTCAATCGCAAGCGATTTTAACGCTTGAATTACACCTCTATCATTTGCCGTTGTATGCCCGTTTGCTAAAATATAAGCTTGTGATTTTATAAAATTATATTGATCACTTCTAATAAACGCTTCCATCTTTATCACTCCATACAAATTGTTGATCTAGTTTTATTGTATACAATGATTACGTTTTTTGATATGTAAAAGATAACTTAGAAACAAACATTACATATATCACTTATTCTCTACCGCTGCATTTCCTGACAAAAGAAGCCATCATCTGTTTTCCATTCCGCATATAATACGTCTTCAAATTTAGTAATTCCTTTTTGCTTTATTTGTTTATAAAGCCATCCTTCATCAAATCCCGCTTCCCTCAAATTATCCTTAACTACTTTTCCATCACTAATTAATGAAATTGGTAAGTATACAGGCTTATGTTTTAAACTTAAATCATTTATAGTAGGAGATTCGTATTTACTTTTTTTCAGAACGCTTATGTTTCCGTTCGGTTCCAATATCATATATTCAACTTCTCGGATTGAAAATATATCTTTTTGTTGCCTAAGCATTTGTTGTAATTGGTTTATATCCAAATGATTTACGCTTAATTGTTCACGATCAATCTTTCCGTTACGAATAATAATTGAAGGATACCCTTCAAAAAACCTTCTTGTTCCTCTTACTTTTTGTGTTATCACTTCTATAGTATAAATTAAAATTACCCAAACAAATACTGAATATAAAATAGACCATACTTTAATTTTAGGATCATATATTGAATTTCCAACGAGCTCACCTAGGACGATTGCAGAAATAAAATCAAATGGCGTTAGCTGAGATATTTGTGTTTTCCCTAATATTTTTGTAGCAATTAATAGAACAAAAAAACCAACTAAAAGCTCTATCGTTATTTGTCCAATATGATTCATATATGTTCACCTTTCTACTTTTCAAGTGCTCTGTATACCATTTAATAAAAAAACGGCACATTTTTTCTATTATCATGCCCGTTCACACCTCATATATCCAATACACATAAAACAAAAAGAGTCTGATTCAAAGTAATATATGAATCAGACTCTTTTCCTCTTATTTAGAATACACAATCTTTTTAATCGTTTCCCCAGAAAGAAAATATTCTTCTGCAAGTTGATGAATAGCAATCCCACTTTTAAACGCTTCTTTAATTGCTTTATTTCTTTCATCTAGTTGTTTTCTTCCGCCAGATCGTGTACCCCATTTATAATGTTTCGTTTCTTGTTTCGGAATGTAAATTGTTTCACCTTGTATATACTTTTGAATTTCAGTAATTAAACTCTCTGGTAAAACAGCATTAGCTTTTACGTATTTCATTTCTGCTCGCCCCTTATTTTTTATGCTTCATTTCAATAAGGTGCAAAGCCAAATATAAAAAATGATACGAGCTCATATAGGCGATTGTATATTACTTGTCTACCTCACGCAAAGTATCGCCATTTCCATACTTGGCTTTGCATGAGACGTTGCAGTGTCTGGCAATTGAATTATAATCGCCATATAAACACCTCCTAATATACCTTTTGCATTTTATTATATGATAAATTCCTTCTCCTTGCATCCACACCCTTCTTAAAGCACGAAATTACTTAGTTTGATATAATACTTTTTAACTGAATTAAAAATCATTGTGAGGTTACATTATGAAGAAAAAAATTATCATTACAATCGTTACACTATTCTTTATTATCACGGCATTATTCGGAACATACAAATTGATGAACGCAAGAAGCTTTCAATTATTTGGAGATTTAACACAACGCGTAGAAACAAATGAAAAAGTGATTGCTTTAACTTTTGATGATGGCCCTACTAACAATGTAAAACAAATATTACCGCTACTAGATAAATACAACGCTAAAGCTACTTTCTTTTTAATTGGAAATGAATTAGAGCAAAATTTATCGTTAGGAGAAGCTATCGCGCAATCTGGGCACCAACTTGGAAACCATACATATTCTCATAATAGAATGGTTTTCAAAACACCTTCTTTTATTAAAGATGAAATAGAAAAAACGAATTCATTAATCCGCCAAACAGGATTTACAGACAAAATTGATTTTAGGCCCCCTAACGGAAAAAAATTAATTGGACTACCCTATTATTTAAATAAAAATAATATCGAAACCATTATATGGGATCTTGAGCCCGATACTTTTTATAAATCTGCAGCTGATAAAATTGAATATGTTAATAAAAATGTAAAACCAGGTTCTATCATTTTACTGCATTCTATGTATGATGAGTCTAATGAAAATTTTAAAACGATTGAAGGTATTTTAGATTCTTTATCTAAGAAGGGCTATCAGTTCGTAACAGTAAATGAATTGCAAAAAAGAGCAAAATAAAAAGGTAGCGTATCTATGTATGATACGCTACCTTTCTTTTTATATAATGCCAAGTACATTTAAGAATACGATAATAATCGCAATTGGTGCGATATAACGAAGTAAGAATAACCATAACACAAATAGTTTGTATCCTTTATTTTTACTTACACCTAGCTCTTTCATTAATACATCTTTCTTCATTTTTAAAGGAACAAAGATAGAAACTAATAATACACCAAGTGGCATTAAAACGTTACTTACTGCATAGTCCGCTAAATCGAAGACTGTCTTTCCGAAAATCTTCAGATCACTTAATATACCGAATGATAATGCTGATGGTACCCCAACAACGAAGATTAATAACCCTACGATTAAGGCCATTTTTTCACGTTTTCCTTTACCTTTTGATGTTAACGATGCAACACTAATTTCTAACATCGAAATTGCTGATGTAATCGTAGCGAAGAAGAATAGTAATAAGAAAACAATGAAGAATAATTTTCCGAATGCCATTTTACTGAAAATAGCTGGCAACACGATAAATAATAGTCCCGGCCCTTGAGATGGTTCCATTCCAAATGCGAACACAACTGGGAAAATTGCAAGTCCTGCAAGTAATGTAATAACAAGAGTTAAGGCTACGATAGAAAATGCTGAACGTGGTAAGCTTTCTTCTTTCGGTAAGTATGAGCTATACGTTACCATAACGGCTACCCCGACAGATAATGAGAAGAACGATTGCCCCATTGCGTATAATATAACTTCTGATGTTACATGTGAGAAATCAGGTTGTAAGAAGAAACGAACGCCTTCTCCAGCACCATCTAATGTAAGTGCACGAACGATTAATACAAAGAATAAAACGAATAATGCTGGCATGAAATATTTATTTACTTTTTCAACACCATTTTGTACACCTTTACTTACGATGAAAATAGTAATAAGGATGAATAATAGCTGTGATCCAACTGCTAAATATGGATTGGAAATGATTTCACCAAACGTAGCTTCGTATGCTCCATTTCCTTCCCATAGTCTACCTGTAATTGCATTCCATAAATATAATAAAATCCAGCCTCCTACAACACTGTAGAAAGAAAGTAATATGAAACATGTTACAATTCCTAATTTACCTAACCACGGCCATAACGTTTTAGGAGCAATCTCTCTATATGCATCGACAGCCTCTTTTTGTGTACTTCTTCCAATAACAAATTCAGCTAATAATAGCGGTAAACCAATTAATAATGTGAAACCGATGAAAATTAGGAAGAACGCTCCGCCTCCTCCAATGCCGGCCATATATGGGAATTTCCAAATCGCTCCAAGACCAATTGCCGAACCTGCTGCAGCTAATACGAAACCTAATTTCGATGTCCATTGCTGTGAATTCATTTGTTAATCTCCTCTCTATCTCTTTTTCTTTGTTACAATTCGGTATTTATATTGTTCTATCAATACTCTTTTCTAATACGTTCACTTCCTCCCTAATAAAAAAACGTCCCTACGTAAATACGTAGGGACGACAAAAATATCGCGGTACCACCCTAGTTGTGAAGAACACTAAGAAACCACCTAAATAAAAACGCCCCTACGCAAAAACGTAGGGACGATAAAATATCGCGGTACCACCCTAGTTATGAAGACACACCAAAGTTAGGACCTAAATAAAAAACGTCCCTACGTAAATACGTAGGGACGATAAATATCGCGGTACCACCCTAGTTGTGAAAAAATCTTCACCACTTTATTTGATAACGGTATAAACTACCGTCTTTCATTTCCTCATAATGCGAGATTTATGAAAGATGCTCCAGGACGAACTTCATGAATAATCTATATACTGATTCACACCAACCATCAGCTCTCTGAAATAGGGAGATATTCACTACTATACCCTTTCATTGCCCAAATATTATTTTCCGAATTGATTACTATCATTTTTATCACACATTAAAAATAGTGTCAACTTATATTTCGAATTTTTATGTATTACAATCTATTTCAAAATTCGAAATATAAGTTTTTAGTTTAGAAAACAAGTGGATTAGTACATAACGAATTCTAACAGGCAATAGAAAAAGAATTACGTATTATTGATACTTATTCAATAATACAAATCATCTAGAAACATAACCTGTCTCTCTGTATTAATTTTTTAAGAGTTTGATGGATACCAAGAAAATTTCGCATCACTATCCAGTGGTCTATTTTTCATTTCTTCTTTAATTACACGAAACCATTCATTTAGAATTTGAGTTTTGGGCAATTGAGCAGCAAGGTTATCTTCCCAAATTATATGTGAAAACCAGGCTTTCGTTTCCCATTCAAACTGCAATTGCGCAAACGAAATTATAGGGTGATCAGCTTCATGAAATTGCTCATTTACTGCATTTGAAACTTCTGTAGCTTGCGGTAACAACTCGTTCTGAATTCTATTTCTTATCGTCTCATTTTCTAGCTGATCCCAGAAATACAATTGCCCATTTATTTGATAGAAAATATCAAATGAAGCCTCACCTTTCTTCAAATTCAATAATACGAAGGCACGTTCTACATCATTGTCAGCCGCCTTTACAGCATTAACAATTATATTTTGTGCCATTGATACCCAGTAACTAGTCGCTTCCTCTATCGGTGATTCAACATACAATTCTTCACTTAATTCATGAAGAGTGGCTTCTTGCTCATTTACTTTTTCAACTTTTTTAAAAAACCTATTAAAAAAACCCATAACTTCCCCCTTATTACTGTTTTCTATTTCACAAAATAAAAAATAGATTTTTCTTGCTCATCCACATTTACTCCTGGCGCGTATGTATGAACTTGTTGCAACACTTCTTCTATTAGCAACTCTAACTCCTGCACACTATTTTCTGGACTCCCTATTAATGTGTCCGCCATACGTTCATATAAATTTTCAGGTTTAATAGTCATTCGTTCCACATTATTAGGCATCCATTTAAACGCTGGATGATGTACATACATTTTATTCAAACCAAATAAAACACCGAATACGTTCCTTTGTACTTCGCAAATAACATCATAAAGCATAAGCCAATCTTTCCGTTTTAAAAGCGCCTTTCGATTTTGCCAACGATTACTTAACCATAGATTTTCTGAAATCATTCGTTTTACTAGTTCATCTGGATATACCACTACTCTATCTTTTAATTCATTCACTTTCTCTTCTCCATACAAACTAACACCATCATGAACGGATGATACAATACATTGTTTTTCATAACTTATATCATATTGATCCACCACATCCGAAATCACTTTCTCTACTGTCTCTGTTAAAAAGTTACTAATCTCTAATTTAATTCCCTCTTTCGTTAAATACGTTTCCGACCATTTTTCTTCCTCATACGGATAATACGATAATATTGTCCCATCAATATGATGAATAGGGGCCCTACGATCCTCATCTTCTGGCGGTGTTGACCATAAAATATGTAATTCTATATCTGAATGTTCATCTTCAAGCTTTCTAGCTACTGAACCCGCTAAAATAATGGCTTCTACTTTCGGATTTTGCCTGTAGATCTCTGACATCTCTATTGCTTTCTCTTTTAATCTCATTTCATTTCCCCCTAAAATTGCAGTAATCCCCTATATTTCATTTATCTATTTCGATATTACAGCTTGCATTACCTTTTCAAATTCCTACTACATCATATTTCTATCCAAAAGCGCTGAATAACTTCACCAGTACGAGAAGAAACTATTTCATTTTCTAACACACCGCCAACCTTTTGAATCGTTTTAGCAGAACCGATATTGGATTTATCACAAGTTATTAATACTTTCTGCAATCCTAATTTTTGTGCTTCAGCTAATGCAAGTTGTAATTGTTTCGTAGCGTAACCGTGGCGACGTTTATTTGGATGGACACTATATCCAATATGACCGCTTTCCCGTAATAATTCTGGATTTAATCTATGTCTAATATTCACAAAACCTATAAGTTCCTCTTTTTCAAAACTTAAAAACTGACTAGATGGCACTCGATTAGCTAGTAAATTTTCTCCTAGTTCTTGTTTACTCACTTTTTCAAACCATTCATCAAGAGAATCAAAGTTTTGTAAAGAACTACTTCCATGTGGTTGTTCCCCTGAGTGTAAAAACGCGTGTCTATACGCTGTAATATGCTCACTATATTCATGGGTTGGTTTTAATAGTTTCATTGTTCTTCTCCCCCTCTTCATTCCATAAAACAAACACCTTAATAGCAGCTATTCACTATTAAGGTGTTTCTATCCTTTTTATTCAAATAACCCCATGCTCAAATAACGTTCACCTGTATCAGGCGCAATACATAAAACTTTTTTACCAGCGCCTAGACGTTTCGCTATCATGATTGCAGCATAAACAGATGCTCCAGAAGACGGCCCAACTAATAATCCCTCTTGTCTAGCTAAGTTTCTCATTGTCGTTAAAGCCTCTTCGTCTGCAATTTGAATAATTTCGTTATACACTTCTGTATTTAAGTTTTTCGGGATAAACCCTGGGCTTGTTCCTACTAGTTTATGAGGACCTGGCACACCACCTGATAAAACGGGTGATCCTTTCGGTTCCACTACTGCAATATATAAGTTTGGTAATTTCTCTTTTAACGTTTCACCAGTCCCTGTAATCGTTCCGCCTGTTCCTGCCGTTGCAACAAAAGCGTCCAGCTCTCCATCCATTTGTTCGTAAATTTCAAGCGCAGTCGTATAACGGTGAATATTCGGATTAGCTGGGTTTTCAAATTGTTGCGGAATAAAACTATTCGGTATTTGCTTTTGCAATTCTAACGCCTTCGCAATTGCTCCTGGCATTCTTTGTTCTGCTGGTGTTAAAACTACTTCTGCTCCGTATGCTTTCAATAAATTAATACGCTCTTTTGACATATTATCTGGCATAATTAAAATCGCTTTATACCCTTTAGCTGCTGCATTCATCGCTAAACCAATCCCTGTATTCCCGCTTGTCGGTTCAATAATTGTATCTCCTGGTTTGATGAGACCATTTTCTTCTGCAACGTGAAGTAAATTATAAGCAGCACGGTCTTTCACACTGCGCGATGGATTAAACATTTCTAGTTTCACATACACATCTGCTGCGTCTTCCGGAATAAATTTAGATAATCGGACGACAGGTGTATCTCCTATTAATTCCGTAACGTTTTCACACAATTTCATAGCGCATCCCCTATTCTATCGTTTTCTTATCACTTGGCAGTAACCATGAAGTGAGTCCAATTAATGGTAGACAACTACATAATAGCATAATAAATTGCAGGCTATATATATCTGCTAATTTCCCAAGAACTACAGCACCTAATGCTCCAAGTCCAAACGCAAGACCTACGATTAATCCTGACACCATTCCCACTTTTCCAGGTACAAGCTCTTGTGCATATACAACAATTACACTAAAACTACTTGAACTAATAAAACCGATACATAAAAATAACGGTACGACCCACACAAGTGAGACATGTGGTAATAACAGTGCAAGTGGCGCTGAACCTAACATTGAAAATACGATGATATTTTTCTTACCAAATCGATCTGCTAACGGTCCTCCGAAGAAAGTTCCTAACACACCAGCAATCATAAATGCGAATACGAAATACTGGGCATTTTTTATAGATAAACCGTAATGCTCTATTAAGTAAAATTGATAGAAATTCCCGATACCAGCACCGTACCAAGAGCGTACAAAAGTAAGAAAAACAAGAAGTATAATAACGAATTTAATGTGTGTACTTACAATTGCATTTTCCGCCTCAAGTGCAGCCCTCTTCTTCCTTCTTACAGCACCCGTTGCTAATTCATTTTTGTACCAATTCGATACGAAAATTAATAATACAATTCCTACTGCTGCAAATGCTGTAAAACCTAACGAACCAATTTGACCGAGTGGAACGAAAATTAGCGCTGTAAAAATAGGAGCTAGAGAATTCCCCGTGTTTCCCCCAACTTGATAAATTGCTTGCGCTAACCCTCGTTTTGCACCTGCCGCCATATACGCAACACGAGCGCCTTCTGGATGAAAGACCGCGGAACCTAAACCAATAAATAAAACAGAAATAATAACAATAATAAAGTTTGGTGCAAACGCGAGTCCAATCATTCCAAGCATACTTGAAAACATGCCGAGTGGTAATAAAAATGGTGACGGCTTCTTATCTGAATACATACCAAACACCGGTTGCATAATCGATGACGTCATATTTAATGCAAACGCAATCCACCCTACTTGCATATAGGATAAATTCATCGTTTTTTCCAAAATAGGAAACAACGCCGGCACAACTGCTTGCATCGAATCATTTAAAAAATGCCCAAAGCTAATCGCAAATAAAATTCGATATATTGTCGGTGTTTCTACAGTTTTTTTGTGTGAAACTGCCTGCATATGTGAATCTCCCCTTTCTGTACAAAATATATATTTATTACAGTAGGTGTAATAAATTCTGACTTTTGAAACATTTCTATTCTATACTGCTTTCATTTCTTTTTCCAGAAATATAACTTAACTCCCGTCATTGGCTTGCATCCTTGTAACTTTCAGCGGTAAAACAGTACAAAAAAAAGACAACCCAATCACATACTGGGTTGCCTCTTACATTAAATTGCAAAATGCTTATACTTCTCATAATCACTCGTCTTACATTCTATTTGTAATTTGGTACCTTCGTTTTCGTAACTCGTAGATAAAACGTGTGCATGATTATTGAAATACGAAACTACCTGTCCTTGATCATATGGAATTAACATTTCACACTTCGTATATTCTTTATAGATGTGTGAGCCAATCATTTCTACAAGTTCTTCAATTCCAACATGTTTCTTCGCTGATAAATAAACGCGATCTTCTTGCACTTTCGGAATTTCAACATCTACCATATCTGATTTATTATAAGCATAGATCGTTGGAATATTTTCTACTCCAATTTTCTTTAACGTTTCATTTGTAATATCAATTAATTGTTCATAATTTGGATTTGCGTAATCTACAACGTGAATAAGTAGGTCTGCTTCCGCTACTTCTTCTAACGTTGAACGGAACGCCTTCACAAGATGATGTGGTAATTTACTTACAAATCCAACTGTATCTGTTAATAAAAATGATTTATTATCTGGCAAATCAATATTTCGTACAGATGTTTCTAACGTCGCAAATAACATATCTTTTTCAAATACTTGTTTTTCTTCTGTACCATTATAAATTTCAAGCATTGCATTCATCGTCGTTGACTTTCCTGCATTCGTATAACCTACTAATGCTACAACAGGTATTTCATTTTTCTTACGCTGCTTTCGCTGCGTTTGACGCTGGGCAACGAGCGCTTCTAAATCTTTATTCAAAACTGAAATTTGTTCTTCAATTTTACGACGGTCTAACTCTAACTTCTTTTCACCGACACCTTTATTTTTCGTACCAACGCCGCCGCTCTGTCTCCCTAACGATTCACGAAGACCGATTAAACGAGGCATCATATACTGAAGGTGTGCTACTTCTACTTGTAGCTGTGCTTCTTTCGTTTTCGCACGTTGCGCAAAAATATCTAAAATTAAAATGGTACGATCAATTACCTTACAATCTAAATCCTCTTCTAAATTTCGAATTTGTGAAGGAGATAATTCATCATTAAAGATAACCATATTCGCATCTATTTCTTGTACATACGCTGCAACTTCTTCAATCTTTCCTTTTCCGATATAATGCGATGGATTTACTCGTTGTAAATTTTGCATTACTTGCCCAATTACCTCTACATCACAAGCTTCCGCAAGATTTGTTAACTCTTCCATCGAATATGCAAAATCATCTTCATTACCTAAATTTACTCCAACTAAAACTGCTCTTTGTAATACTTCTTCCATATATTTATTCCTCCATTTCGATTACGTAAAATAAAAAACACAGGTCGCTGCCTGTGTTTTCGTAAACGGATAAGGGTTCACCAAAGAAATAGAAGAAAGCTATGCTTTCATCCTATTTTATAGTCAAAAAGTCCCAAGATTGTATACGTATCCACAGTAAGTGTTCACTTATACAATCCCATTCTATTTATAAAGGCAAAACAAAAAGAGGGCGTATTCGTCCCTCCCTCTTTTTCACATATAAGCTTAATAAAGGGTTCCTTTAAAATAGGCAGACCAATCCCGTTCACTCTGTACACAGACAGAGCCTTTGAGCGCTATTCAATTATTGGCACAAAGTATTGAGACGTAATCTGATTAAGATCAAAGGAAGCCCCTCCGTTCATTTTAAGTTACATAAAGTGTAGCATAAGTAATTCGCTTTCACAAGGTTTAACAACCTATATCACACTAAAGAAAATCTTTATATTTTTACTTTAATCGTCATTTTTTGCGAATTTTTCTCACAATAAAAATAACAAAAGCAATTATCAATTTTAGAAACTTCTCGTATATTATTTTTACAGCACTCGCCAAATTCCTTCATAGTAAGTTAAGTATTATCGTTTTAATACAACAAAAATCTTTATTGACATTTTTATAACCTAATATTAGTATCAGGTTATAAAGATAAAAGTTAGGAGATGTTCCTATGCATTCTAAATCTCGTATTACTGCAATTGGTACTTATGTTCCAGATCAAATATTGTCTAATAACGATTTAGAAAAGATGGTCCATACGAATGATGAATGGATTGTACAAAGAACAGGAATGAAGGAAAGAAGAATCGCTAGCGACGAAGAATACTCCTCAAACTTAGCCATTAAAGCAATTGAAAATTTATGTACAACATATAAGAAAAACTTAGAAGATGTCGACTGTATCATTGTCGCTACTACTACTGCTGATTACGTTTTCCCTAGTGTTGCTTGCCAAATACAACAATACTTCAACATACCTCATACACTAGCTTTTGATTTAAATGCAACTTGTGCTGGTTTTACATATGGACTACACATCGGTAATAGCTTAATCACTTCTGGATCACATGAAAAAGTACTTGTCGTAGCGACAGAGACATTATCTAAAGTTACTGATTATACCGATAGAACGACCTGTATTTTATTCGGTGATGGTGCTGGAGCTATTTTATTAGAAAGAGATGAAAACACCCAAAGCTTTATCGCTGCTCACATGGGAACAAACGGTGATGGCGGCATTCATCTATATAGAACAAACTTATCTACTACTATGAATGGCACACCACTGCAAACAAATGAAAAAATCGTTCAAAATGGAAGAGAAGTATATAAATGGGCAACACGCACAGTACCAAAAGGCATAAAAAATTTATTACATACCGTAAATATGCAAGTAGATGATATAGACTGGTTCATACCCCACAGCGCTAACTTACGAATGATCGAATCTATTTGCGAAAAATCTCAAATTCCAATACAAAAAACATTAACGAGCGTGGAATATATGGGGAATACCTCTTCAGTCACCATTCCACTCGCTTTAAATTTAGCTATAAAAGAAGGGAAATTAAATAACGGAGACACACTTTTACTATACGGATTTGGTGGCGGACTTACGCATTTAGGGCTTATTGTAGAGTGGAATTTAATTTAAGTGTATAAAAAGAGGCTCTAGTCAGTAACTAGAACCTCTTTTTCATTTAATTTCTTGCCCCTTTTCGAGACCATATCACAACAGGAATAAGTAATAACGCTAACACCCCTCCAGCCAATGACAATGCCGCATAACTTGAATTCGCTACTACCATACCTGACATTGCTCCACCAGAAGCTCCAGCTAGCGCAATAAAAACATCTATTTTCCCTTGTGTTTTAGCACGTGTAGACGGTGTTGTGGAATCAACGATTTGTGCTGTACCACTTATCAATCCGAGGTTCCATCCTAGCCCAAGTAAAGACAGAGCAACGATTAATAATAATAAAGAATCACTTGGCGCTGTCGCAGCTATGACACCCGCTGCAAGTAAAATCACTCCACCAGCTATGCTCATTGTAGTTCAGCCAATTTTATCAATTAACATTCCTGTAACGAGAGATGGAAGATACATTGCACCTACATGAAAACCTATCACAAGTCCTACTGCACTTAAACCGTGACCGTGGTGTCCCATATGAACTGGCGTCATCGTCATAATCGCAACCATCACTATTTGCGTAAGTATCATTACGATTGCTCCAACTGTAATACCTCGTTTATTTTCTTTCGCTTCTTCTGTTATTGGTTGTCCTTTATATGTATGTTCCTGTTTATATCTTTCTATTATGTTAGCAATAATCAAAGGATCTGGACGAAGCATAACAAAAAGAACTAGACCCGCCAGTATAAATGCTGCTGCCGATAGTATGAACGGACCTGCAAGTTTAGGAACTCCAATTGAATGAGCAAAACTTCCCATTACCCCTACTAAATTTGGTCCTGCAACTGCACCGAAAGTCGTCATTACCATCGTAATACTAACAGCCGTTGCTCTCTGCTTCTTATCTGCTAAATCTGTACCTGCATAACGAGCTTGTAGATTCGTGGCTGTACCGGCACCATATATAAGTAAAGAAATAAGTAAAAGAATAATACTATTTGTTAAAGCTGCCATTACAACACCAATTGCTCCAAATCCGCCTACTATAAACCCTGTTGCAAGACCTATCCGGCGTCCATATCGTTGCGAAAGCTTCCCTACTATGAAAGCTGCGAATGCCGATCCTAATGTAAACATAGCAGTTGGTAATCCTGCAAATGCATCTGTTCCAAGCATTTGCTGCGCAAGAAGTGCTCCCACTGTAATACCAGCAGCTAGTCCTGCACCGCCAAACATTTGTGAAATGCTGACGATTATTAACGTTCGTTTGTATAGTTTTTGTTGCTCTTCTTCTGTGTACACATGATTATCTATTAAAGCCCCTGCCTTATCTAGCAATTCCCCATCCTCCTTTTAAAATTAATTCCTCTTGTTAATGTACTATGTATAACGTTACATATTCAATGGCATTTTCCATTCCTTCCTTTCATTCTAAAAAACTTTCTAATCATACTCGACTTATCCCATGCTATATTAAAAATACTACTATTCACAATATGCAAGGAGAAAACAATGAAAAAAACAGGCTGCTATAGCCTGTTTTTCTTTACGCTTCTTCTACTAATCTTCCCCTTCTCTTTTTACTCAAAGCTTTCCCTTCCCAAAACAACAAACTTACGAAAGCACAAATTAAAATAATTGGCACACTTGCTTTATATAAATCTGTAAAACTCATAGCCATCTGATTCTTGGCATAATGATTCACATCATTTGAAAATGTGAGTACCTCTTTCTTTATACTTTCCTCTTGTTTTTCAACTTCTTTTGTCACTTGCCTCATAACTTCTTCTCTTTTTACATCTCTATATTCTACTGGAACTTTTCTTAATATTTCATCCGTCTTGTCGCGAATCAATTCTTCCTTTTTCTCTTTACTTAATCCCATTGTCATTGCATTTTGTTTCTTATTTATATTCGACTCTAAACTTTGATTCTCTATTTTCTCTTTAGTCATTTGTAAAATTTCAGTTTGCTCAGTACTATTCACATGAATAGTACGCACCTTTTCTTCTGCATAACGATATATTTTTTCTTTATTTACAGTTAAATTGTGAGTTAAGTTAGAGACAAATATTGCGACTGCCAATACAATTCCGACTTGTCGTAACATTGATACAACACTTTGAGAAGCAGTTAACAATTCTCCTTCAAACGAAGACGCACTTAAAACTGTAATTGGCCCCACTACTAAACCATATCCAACACCTAATATCATACATGGAATAATAATTTCTATATTTGTTGAATGCACATCAATCATTTGCAACCAATAGTAGGAAAGCCCCATAATAAGAAATCCTGACAAAATAATAGTTACTTTTCCGAGTTTTTTAATTAAAGTTGCTGCAACTGGTGAGACAAAAAATATCATTGCTGAAATAGGTGTCACTAAAAAAGCCGCTTCAATTTCCGTTCGACCTTGTAGTTTCGTCAAGAACGTTGGAAGCAATACAGTAACTCCAATTAAAAATAAATTACTTAATATAACAACGATAGACGCTCCGACAAACATTCGATCTTGAAATAACTTTAAATTCACCATTGGATTATGAATCTTTCGTTCTACTAAAACAAATAGAATAAGAGAAATAGTGCTAATTGCATAACAAGACAAAGCAATATTACTTTGCCATCCCCATGTATTACCTTTTACTAATATGAGAGTAAATGAAAAAATTGCTGTGCTACTTAATAGTAGTCCTATCCAATCTATTTTTGAGATAATACGTTCTTCATTTTTTATTTGTAGCATGATGCAACATAACACGATTCCTATTATACAAACCGGAACATTAACGAAGAACACCCATCTCCATCCTAAATTTTGCGTAATAATTCCACCTATTACTGGTCCCATAGCAGCTGACAATCCTTGTGTTACTCCTAAAATTGCAAGCGCAACATGCCTCTTAGCTCTAATGGCATAGCTGATACACCAATTACCATACTTGTTGGAAATAAAATCGCTGCCCCAATACTTTGTATAAAACGAGAAAAAATAAGAAAATCACCTGTATTAGCAAAAGCGCAAAGTACCGATCCACCACCAAAAATCACCAGACCAAGAATATACATCTTTGCTTTTCCATAGATATCAGCTATCCGCCCTAACGGAATGGCAAGTACTGCAATCGTCATTGTATAAACATTTAATACCCAAGACATCTTTTCTAACGAAGTATTTACACTCGATTGTATTGCCGGTAAAGCTATATTCATAATTGTCGTATCAATCATACAAAGAAAGATACCTAGACACATTAAAAAGACAATCTTAATACCCTTTGATTGCTCCATCTTTATATACCCCTTTATTTATTGTGAACGCGTTTTTCATTCTTCTGTTTTATTGTTTTCTTTCGCCTCTAACTCTTCTAATTTTTTCTTCAAAGTCTCCACTTGTGCACTATACGATGCAATACCTACATCTAGTGAAATTTCTTCGACGAAAGTAATACCTACTCTCCACTTTTCATATTTCAATCGAAGATCTGCAATGTACGCTTCTTTTCTTTCAATTTCATCTTTAATCCATTTTTTTATTGTTACATCATCACTATAGTTACCAAAATACATTCTCATTAAAAAATCCGAACGTAAAACATCCTTCTCTACAGGTGTCTGCATGTATTGATAAAATTCTTCACGCCCCTCATCTGTAATAAAGTACATTTTCTTATTCGGTTTTCCCTCTTGCATGACAACCTCTTTTTTTATTTTCCCTTCATTCTCCAATTGTCGTAACGTTGGATAAATCATTCCAAAACTTCCATCAAAAAAATGAGTAAATACGTCTTCAAACACAATTTTAATATCGTAACCAGACAATTCCTTTTGCATTAATAAACCTAAAACAACATCTCTTCCCTTCAAAGTAAAACCCCCACATATAATATAATCAATAATCATATTAACATTGTTAATATGATTATTGATTATATACCTTATTCTGTTAATTGTAAAATGTTTCCAAATAAAAAAGCCCCATAATTTGGTTTCACCAATTCACAGGACCATTTTCTTTTTTACTCTTTAACACCTACATCTTGCAAAACTTCAATATCCTCTTTCATTTCATAATAATAAGAAGGCAATTCTATACCATGTTCTAAGAAATAATCCTCAATGAATGAAATAATGATTTTTAACGTTTTCACACGGGCATACAATTTATCGTTACTTTCAATAATATGCCACTTCGCATTTGGCTTACTTGTTCTTTCAAACATGTCTTCCATCGCTTCAACATACTCATCCCATTTTTCACGATTACGCCAATCTTCGTCTGTAATTTTCCATCTTTTCAAAGGATTTTTCTCTCTATCTTTAAATCTCTTTAACTGTTCCTCTTTACTTATATGATAGAAGAACTTCCCTATTATGTAATGGTCATCTGTTAGTAGTTTTTCAAAATCATTAATCTCATCATATGCTCTCATCCACTCTTCCTTTGTAGCAAAACCTTCAACACGCTCAACTAACACACGACCGTACCATGAGCGATCAAAAATAGTAATTTGCCCGTACTGTGGAATTTTGCGCCAGAAACGTTGCAAATAATGGTAACGTTTTTCATGAGGTGCAGGTGCTCCAATTGGATTTACTTGGAACCCACGTGGGTCAAGATGTTCCGTCACCCGCTTAATTGCCCCACCTTTACCAGCCGCATCCCATCCTTCCATAACAAGCATAACCGCGATTTTTTCTTCTTTCAAAATTTGTTGTAATGCTAATAAGCGCCTTTGATATTTTTCGAGTTTCTTGTTGTACTTAGATTTTGATTCAATTTTTTTCGTTAAGTCTACTTTAGCAAGATGTCCATTTTCCATAAAACAAATCCCCCTTGTTGTATGACAATGTTATTTTAACATATTTTTGGTAATTTTTTCATATCCTAAATAGCTGTGTAGAAACATCTCTACACAGCTTCCCTCTCTAATTTCACATATACAAGCACATTTAACTACATTAAAACAAATAATTTATACGGAATTCTTAGTATATTCTTTTTATTAAAACGTAAAAATAGCCCTTTTAAAAAGGGTAGTAATCTAAGTATAGAAAAAACAAATTTATTCTTTCTTACTTCATACGTAATTATGCTAGCTATAAGAGTAGTGAATAAGATATTGATTCACTACTCACAATAACCACTTTACATTATATGGTATATTAACTCGTAAAAAGAAGATAATAACAAGTAAATCCATTAAAGAATGGGAGCTCTAAAAAAAATGAAACGAAAAATATTAACTCTCTTTACGCTTATATGTTTAGCACTACCAATGCAAGCTAGTGCTTACACATTTCAGTCACTGCCGATTGCGTCAAAGTCTAAACAATGGTATGTCGAAATTGATAAATCTCATAACTCAAACAAGCAAGCAATCCAGCCGAAACAAGGTGTATTTGATACGTATAGTTTACTCGTAAAAAACATCGGTCATGATGTATCAAACGTATCTGTGGAAATACTTGATAACAACCCTACCTCTAAAGCTACCTTTAAACCTACTACATCTAATGGAAACATTTCTAAAAGGCATACAAGCTTTGACTACATGGTATTCCCATTAGACTTTAATAGTCATAATTTTAAAGTTGTGATCACTTGGGAAGAAAAGAATTTCTCTTATAACGGCCATCCGGTAAATGAAGGTAAAAAAATGAAACAAACATTTGTATTTAATGAAGAATAAGTCCTAATTTCTTTAGGGCTTATTCTTTCTTATGGATACCAATCGATACAGCACTAAAGCTACCTATGCAAACTTAGTTTAAAGAAAGATTCCCATTATTTTTTGAAACAGGCACTTTTGAAATTCAACGTGTTTGGGATAATGAGCTAAATAAACAAATTTCTATGACAATTACCCATACATAAAAAAGCTTGGAAACCCATCCAAGCCTTTCTTACTTCTGTGCAATTTTTTCAATCTTATAATGAATATGTAAAAATTCAAGTCCAAATAGCCACATGCTATGATGAGCTGTTAACATTTTATCCTTACCCTCTGTAATGATGAAAGTCTCTGCTAACGGTAAACAGATTGTTAAAAACCGAGTATGTAAATAAATCCCCTCATCTCCCTGGCCATTTTCTCTTAACTTACTAGTAATGATTAAATCATGATTATCATTACATAGCCTCAAAATACCAGTAATATTCGAATAAGGTAAAGGCAAGGCGATATTCATATATGTCTCATCCTTATCTGTATGCTTTGAATAAAGAGCTACAAAAATAGATTCACCTGCTTCATTTTTCCTTAGCCAAGCCCTTACATTCTCTCTTCCATCTTCCTCATCCATTACACCAATGATAGAGCCATGCATCGTTTCCCACTTGTCGCCCATTCCTAAATGTATTTGTCCTACATGCTTGCTCATTTTCTCATAACAAAATGCAAATAGGCGGAACCAACGAGCCCATTTAATATTTGATTGCAACTCATACTCTGTTGTATTTTCATAAAAACGAATAATACTTAAAGGTACCTTCGTCACGTCAAATGACTCACTATGAAAATCAGTTATTTGATCAACTAAACCGTTGTATTCCTTACTGCCTACTAAATTGCCGCTATATAAAAAAGCCTCACCAATTGCCACACTTCCTCTTAATTTACTCATTGGTTTCCCATAGTATTTATAATTCGGAACACTCTTTTCGATCATCCAGCCGACAAATGCCGGTAACGCTACTCCAATTCCGTTGACAACACCGTGAATCCAAACCATTTGAGCAATTGTAATCGTCATTACATGCTTCAAATTCCCGTATGAGTATATAAGTGAGAACATAATTGTAACCATGAGTGTACTAGACGAAACGATTAAAAGAATCTTTGCACTGATAGCATTAAATTTTGCTCTCCAAACGTAAAATCCATATCCATAAATCGCACATAAATATAGGAGCACTGCAAAAAATTCAAATATTCTCGAGTATGTAATTCCTATTGCAACTGTCATAGGTGAAATCATGATGATAAACATAATAGCATCATATACTTTACTTCTCTTTTCTCTTTTTCTCCCTGTTAAACCAGCTGATAATGGCAATAGAAACGCCGAATAATGAAAATGCGCTGCTGTGAGTAAAACAATGTCAGAGCTAAAATGCATAATTGAAAGTTTTGCTACTGAAGCAAAAAACCAAAAACCACCTAAAAACAAATAAATATACGCACTATCTATGGCGTTCTCTTCTAGCGGCTTCCATCCTCTTTCTAGCAATCTACTTACACCAAATAACGCAACAATTCCTGTATATACAAACCAAACTAGCGCAAATACATAGTGATTTGTGACGAAAGCTAGCATTGCACAAATTGCTGCGATTGGATATAAAAACGATACGAATTTATAAAATAATAAATACGATCCATCTCTTTTTCTTTTATCAATAATACAAAGTGACATTGGTATAAATAATAAAACAGATAATAATATAATTGCTTCAACAGGATTTACATTCGACCACTCATATATTAGAAAAACAACATAACAAGCAAGCCCAAATATTATATTTTTCATATCGTTTATTTCCTTTCCAAAAATGTTCCCTTATATGAAAAAAGCGAGCCAATTAACGGGTTTCGTACTTGTACGTGAATTCGAAAACATTGTAGTTCATCATCATAACTTTCAACAATTTTTGCCTCACCATACAAAAATTTTGGTAACGGAATTTTTCTTCCAAACATATAAAACCATTGTTTCTTTGAAGAAATATGCATTGCCCCTAACTCATCGATATGAAAATGCAGTGTAGAAACGAGTAAATGTGGTTCGCCAAAATAATCTACAATTTCATTTTCGTTTCCATCCAATTGCATAACTGCATTAAAATATCTTTTCTTATTTCACCTATTGATTCCCCTTCTCCAGCTATTTCAAACCCAAATCCAATCTTTGTTTTATACAAAAACTTCTGTGGTTCTCCTTCTTTTTTCTCTAAATACGAAATTTCAGTAAAGCGAGCATCCCACTCTGTATGTATATCTGGTTCTTGCGTATATTCCCATAATTTTTCCATCGTCGTTTTCATTTTTGTCGCAACATAAATAGGCTGTTTCCTTTTCATTCTCCCACCTCCTATGCACTATAAGTTTAATGTACATGCAATGAATTTATTTTGCTACATTTTTCACAAACTTTCCTGGAAAAAGAAAGAATTTTAAAAATATATATAAAACACTTGATTCCCCGAAAAATTTAAATTATTATAAAACAAATGTTACCAACAACTACATAAATCAAACACTCTCGCCTAAAACGTGAGATAGAGGTTGCGATACTTATGAGTATTCTAATGGAGACACAGAGATGTCTATGAACTTAGATGAAAGGAAGTATTGCCGAAATTGATAAGTTTCTCTGCATTTATCAATTGGGGCTGTTTTCGAATAGAAACAGAACTGTCATATGTACAGACGTGTATGTATGAAGAGCTATCTACAAAAAAGAGATATCATTTTTTATGATATTCCTTTTTTGGCGGTTTTTTTATTAGCTCCGTTTTCTGTTTCCCTTTTCCTGTAATAGCACCATCCTCACTTATTTGAGATGGTGTTTTTTGTTTGTCTTTCTGGTAACTACAGGAGTATTGGGATCTATATATTTCCTAATCTATTCTTAAAAATAGACGAAAGAAGGAATTTGTAATGGAAACAATTGTTCAAAAATTTGGTGGCACTTCTGTCGGAAGCGTCGAACGCATTCAACATGTAGCAAATTTAATCATTGAAGAATATGAACGAGGTCATAGCGTTGTCTCTGTCGTTTCAGCAATGGGAAAAAGCACGGATGAACTTGTCGCACTCGCTAACGTTATTACAGAAAACCCAAGTAAACGTGAAATGGATATGCTTCTATCTACAGGAGAACAAGTAACTATTTCATTATTAACAATGGCACTGCAAGCAAAAGGCTATCATGCAATTTCATTAACAGGGTGGCAAGCTGGTATTACGACAGAATCTGTACATAGTAGTGCACGGATTACTGACATTCATACAGATCGTATTCAATCTTATCTTGCTGAAGGCACGATTGTTATCGTAGCTGGTTTCCAAGGTATAAGTGTAGAAAATGAAATTACAACGCTTGGCCGTGGTGGTTCTGATACGACTGCTGTCGCACTAGCCGCTGCACTTAAAGCAAAAAAATGTGATATTTATACGGATGTGACAGGCGTATATACAACGGACCCACGAGTTGTAAAAGATGCTTACAAATTAGACGAAATTTCTTATGACGAAATGTTAGAGCTTGCTAATCTCGGTGCTGGCGTATTACACCCGCGAGCTGTTGAGTTTGCTAAAAATCATAACGTAGTTTTAGAAGTTCGCTCAAGTATGGAACAAGAAAACGGAACAATTGTAAAAGGAGAATGTAACATGGAACAACAATCAATCGTTAAAGGTATTGCATTTGAGGATAACATTACACGTGTCACAATTAAAGGACTAGAACAAGGATCGCTTTCAACAGTTTTCTCTACATTAGCAGCAGCACACATTAATGTAGATATCATCATTCAAAGTATTACAAATGAAGGAACTGTACATCTCTCCTTCTCCATTCACTCGAATGATTTAAGAGAAACTTTAAAAGTTTTGGAACACAATCAAGAAACTCTTCACTACGAATCTGTAGAACATGAAAATCACTTAGCAAAAGTATCAATCGTAGGATCTGGCATGGTATCTAACCCTGGTGTCGCTGCAAATATGTTTACTACTTTAAAAGAAGAAGATATTCATATTAAAATGGTAAGTACATCAGAAATTAAAGTGTCTGTCGTTATTGACCGCCTTCATTTAGTAACAGGTGTTGAGGCACTGCATCAATCATTTATGGCGAAAATTGAGCCTTTAGTGCAAATGAGCTAATTTGATATGCTCAGTAACACTTATAAAAAAATCATATTAATCTACTTCCTTCCTATTAAATAAAAGCTGTTCGTTAACAAGATGCTATATGACATATAAAAAAACACCTTGTCACATTTTCCTATACTACGACAAGGTGTTTTTGACTGAAAGGAATTTGTAACTACTTAGTAGTATAATTATGAGGATGATTAAATAATGAACTTTTATACATAAGGAGATAAGACTATGGCAAAAAACAAATTATTACGAATGGACAATGTCAGCATCGTTGTAAAATCTCTTGATAACGCAATCTCTTTCTTTGAGGAGATTGGCTTGAATCTCGAAGGTCGAGCCAATGTCGAAGGTGAATGGGCTGGTCGCGTAACTGGACTCGGTTCTCAGTGCGTAGAGATCGCTATGATGGTCACTCCAGATGGCCACAACCGAATTGAACTTTCGCGATTTCTCACCCCTCCTACTATAGCAGATCACCGAAAAGCTCCTGTAAACACCCTCGGTTATCTACGCGTCATGTTCACCGTTCAAGATATTGACGAAATGGTATCGAGACTCACTAAGCATGGTGCAGAGCTCGTTGGCGAAGTAGTTCAGTACGAGAACTCGTATCGTCTCTGCTACATTCGTGGAGTCGAAGGAATTTTAATCGGTTTAGCGGAAGAACTCGGTAATAAATAAGCAAGTGACGTTTTATAAAAAGGCACTATCATTGAATAAAACGTAGACTCTTAAGCGATTTTATTATTATATTTTGAACCCCGTCCTAGCTTTAGAACGGGGTTATGCTTGTTTGAGCTTTTAAAGTTAAATAACTTTATTATCATTTTACATATAGATTTCAAGGATCTACCCAAATAGCTTTCATATTACCGATATCCCAAAATCATTATAATACAATGAAAATATTCGTTATACCCTTTCCTAGGAAATATAACTAACTCTTCTCACTTTTTATCACATATATCTTTTCGCTCTTTCTCTTGAAAAAACGATCTATATTCATTCAAAATAACTTTCTTCACATTCGAATAAAAAACCATCATGAATAGTGCAACTCCTAATACAAATACTTGTATTCCTTCATAATCAATGAATGCACTCATAATTAGCAATCCAAACCCAATATAAAAACCAAAATCATTCTCTTTCTCAAAATCCTCATCTTCTTCATCAATATGTATTTTTTCTTTAATATTCTGTTTCCCTTTTATTAACTCATCAAGCGTAACATTGTACATTTCGCTTAGTAAAATTAGATTATCAATATCAGGATAACTTTTATCATTTTCCCATTTGTACACTGCTTGCCTCGTCACACCAATCTTTTTAGCAACATCCTCTTGCGAAAACCCCTTTGATTCTCGTAGTTTTTTTAGCTGCTCTCCTATGCTCATAACGTCCCCTCCTTTAACAAATTATTACATAAAAAGAGATATAAATGAAAGAAACCATTAGTAAAACTCTCTGTAAACCATTCGTTTACACAATTTAAAAAAGAGGGAATAGCTCTATATTTAAGCTATTCCCTCACTTCTATTAAAACAGATGAATGTTTTCTTTTTTACAAGCTGCACGTAAATCGTCAGGCCATACAGAAGATTGAACTTCACCGATATGTGCTTTACGTAAGAAGTACATGCACATTCTTGATTGTCCAATGCCACCGCCGATTGTTAATGGTAGTACGTCTTCTAATATACCTTTATGGAAATCATACTCACGTTTGAAGTCTTCACCAGTTTTCGTTAACTGCTCATCAAGCGATTTACTATCAACACGAATTCCCATTGATGATAACTCAAATGAAGATTGTAGTACTGGGTGCCAGAATAAAATGTCACCGTTTAATTTCCAATCGTCATAATCAGCTGCGCGTCCGTCATGCTTTTCACCTGAACGAAGTGCATCACCAATTCCGATAATGAAGACTGCACCGTGTTCTTTTGCAATTGCATGCTCACGATCTTTCGGTGTTAATTCTGGATATTTATCTTCTAGTTCTTGGGAAGTAATGAAAACAATCTCTTCTGGTAAATACTTTCCAAGGAACGGATATTTTTCAAATAAATGATCTTCTAAATCTTTGAATATTCCATAAATTGTTTGTACTGTTTTTTGTAAGTAATCGACAGTACGCCATTCTTTTTGAACGATTTTTTCCCAATCCCATTGGTCAACGTAAATGGAATGCGTTGCATCAAGTTCTTCATCACGACGAATCGCGTTCATGTTTGTATATAAACCTTCACCAGCTTCGTATCCGTATTCATGTAATGCAAATCGTTTCCATTTCGCTAGTGAATGAACAATTTCTAATTCTTCTCCTGAATGTAACATATCAAATTCAATTGGGCGTTCTACACCGTTTAGGTGATCGTTTAATCCTGATTTTTTCGTTACGAATAATGGTGCAGATACGCGGAATAGTTCAAGGCGTCTTGCTAATTGGTCCTCGAAAAATGTTTTAACTTCCTTAATTGCGATTTGAGTCTCTCTTACTGTCATTAATGATTGATACATGGTGGTTTCCTCCTAAAATGTTTGGATGTTGTGAAAAGAAGCCAACAAAAAAAGCCCTTCTTTCCCAAAAAACTGGGACGAAAGGCTTTGGTTCCGCGGTACCACCCAAATTAGCAACAGAGGTTGCTCACTTATACAATACGGAGATGAAATATCTCGATACTGTTCTTCTTGTAACGGCGAAGTTCCCGGCTAAGTCTACTTTCCTATAAAGGATTTCGGTTAGCAACTCCAGGAGGTTCTTCATAATAGGCTTCGTATCAGGCTCACACCACCCCTGACTCGCTTAAACTACGTCCTACTACTACTCGTCCTTTCATAGTCGTTTTGTTGTCACATCTCTGAAACATTTTATTAATGATTATTCTATACAAAAAATAAAGAAAGTCAACAAAAAGTTTTAAAATGTTTTTAAATTCTTTATTTTACGGCTTTATTGATTGTTGTTAATTTAACATCTTTACTTTTTCTGCCTCGTCAATCCAAAAAATGTTTCACTGACCGAAACTAACGTATACACAACAATTAATGTGATCGTTCGGAATATAGAATCCGCAGTATTTCTTATTATTTTCATTTTCTTTATAATTCCTTTCAGTTTACT
The DNA here is from genome assembly GCF_003217275.1 of Bacillus sp. 196mf. Taxonomy (NCBI): domain Bacteria; kingdom Bacillati; phylum Bacillota; class Bacilli; order Caryophanales; family Bacillaceae; genus Bacillus; species Bacillus sp. 196mf. The sequence goes on along the minus strand of NZ_QJTG01000001.1, from coordinate 566,974 downwards.
TGCAATTTCATGATATACTATAGCATTCAAGCAGTTTATTTTTACTTAAAGCAATCATAGTCATTTATAAAGAGTATTTTCTAAATCATTGACTATTATCAAATAAGATTTTTATATAACGGAGTGATCATATGAGTAAAACGAAAGCAAAACCGAAAAAAGGTGTAGGACAAGGTACAGGAAGTAAAGGATGGAACCGTTGGCAATCAAGTGCAAAGAAAAAGGCAGCTGCCAAACCATACAAAAGTAAAGGTACAAAGAAGTAATTTAAATAACATTTGATTTCTTTACTTTGTACAAAACAAAATATAATTATTACAACAAAAAAGCTATGCCCTCATAAATTTGAAGGCATAGCTTTTTTATATTAAATCATTAAAATATCTCGAATTTCTTCCTCTGTGATTGAGGACAATTTCTCTTCTCCCGGCTCAATCACTTCAGCGATTAAATTTTTCTTACTTTCTTGCAGTTCATGCATTTTCTCCTCAATTGTTCCCTGAGCTACTAGCTTTATAACTTGCACTGTATTTTTTTGTCCCATTCGATACGCCCTATCGGCCGCTTGTTGTTCAACAGCTGGATTCCACCATAAATCATATAATATTACTGTATCTGCACCAGTTAAATTAAGTCCGGTACCACCAGCTTTTAAAGAAATGAGAAATAGATCTCCTTCTCCTTCGTTAAACCGATCGCACAGCTCTACACGATCCTGCGCTGGTGTACTCCCGTCTAAATAAAAGTATGGAATTGCTTGTCGATTTAACTCCCGACCAATAATGGAAAGCATCTTCGTAAATTGAGAAAAAATTAATATTCTCTTCCCTGTACTTCTACATTCCTCTAAAATCTCTAACAGTTGTTCAAATTTAGCTGAACTTCCTTTGTAATCATCAACAAATAAAGCGGGATGACAACAAATTTGTCGCAATCTCGTTAAACCAGCTAAAATTCTAATTTTATTTTTACGTAACGTGTCTTTGTCTAAATGCTTTAACGTTTCTTCCCTTAACTTCGCTAAATAAGCAGCATAGAGACTCTTTTGATCGGGTAATAACTCCGATGATTGTAAGTGCTCTATTTTCTCTGGCAACTCATTTAATACGTCCCCTTTTAATCGTCTTAATACGAATGGTTTCACTCGCTTCGCTATATCTTCACGCCTTAAATCACCGAACTCTTTTCTTCCTGGTAATAATTCCGGGAAGACGACATGGAAGATAGACCATAGCTCTTCTAATGAATTTTCTACAGGTGTACCAGTTAGTCCGAAACGGTATTCAGCTTGAATTGTTTTCACAGCTCTTGCCGTTTGCGTTGTAGGGTTTTTAAACGCCTGTGCTTCATCAAGAAATAGTGTATGAAATGGTCTTGCATATAATCTTATATCTCTTCTCAGTAATGGATATGACGTGATTACGACATCAAATTCCGTTATATCTTTCAAAATTTTCCGGCGCTCTGCTTGGTTTCCATCTGCAATAACTGCTCTAATATGCGGGGCGAATTTTTTCAATTCACTAAACCAATTATAAACAAGAGATGATGGTGAAACGACTAATATTGGCAGTTTCTTTTCTCGAATCTCAGTCAAAACAGAATCTATAAAAGCAATGCTTTGCAACGTTTTTCCAAGTCCCATATCATCTGCTAAAATACCGCCAAAACGGTAATGAGCAAGTGTTTTCATCCATTCGAACCCATATACTTGATACTTTCTCATTTCTGCATTTAAAGTATTTGGCACAGCAAACTTTAATTTTTTCGGGTTTTGAATGTTTTCTACTAACTCTTGAACTGAATCATCCAAACTTAAAACATTGCCTTCGTGAAGTCCGTTCATCCATTTTACACTCCGAATAAGCGGAACATTTACCTCTTCTCCATGTAAAAATTCTTTCCGAATACCTGATTCTTTTATAAACTGATTAATTTCATTAAACTCTTTACTCTCTAGCGACAAAAACGAACCGTTCGCCAATCGATAATATTTACGTTTCTCTTCAAGGGCCGCTAATACACCTTTAATTTCTGCTTCTGGTATTCCTTTTATATCAAAACGAAATGACAACCAATCAATTCTTTCTTTTCTTCTCACTCTAATAAGAGGAACTGCATCCCCTTTACTAATTCGCAATTTGATTGCTGTCGTCGCATAAATATCAACTAAACCTTTTAATGTTGGCACGACGTGATATAAAAAGTTATACTCAGCTTCTTCATTATGCATAAAGTAACCGCCTTCTGTTTTTGCAAAGGCACTTTTACTCATAATGTCTAAAATCTCTTTTTCTTTTTTCTCATCACGATTAAAAACAGACGGCTGTCCATCCTCTTCTAGCGGATTAATCATGACGTTCCCATAGTGAAATTCAAGACCTGCTAATAAGCGATTTTTCACGCGGTCTAAATACAATTTCGCTTTTAGCGAAGGTGTTTCAACACGATCCGATATTACTTCATCAATGTGTACCGTTCCGAGCTTCATTAAGCCTGGTACAACTTTCGCGACGAAATGTTCCATCTTACTTTCTGGAATATAAAACTGATTACTATTTGAGCGACTCATCATCTTTTGTAATTCAATAAGTCGCATACAATCTTCAATGTGTAAGTGATATAATTTCCCACCATAAAGTGCATTGTTATACATATCCATAACTTGTACACGATTTAGACCATCTATATGAAGTGTAAATCCGCCATTATTTCCCTTCGTAAATTCAAAGTGTAACGGCAACAAACCTTTTGAAACTTGTAATCCCTGAAACAGTTGTTTATTTTGTTTCAGCTGTACATATTCAACTTTAGAAAGTGAAGAGAGCATATCTTTCCATGAAGCTGGTGGTATAAATATCATACTTTCATCTTGTTTCGCATGTACTTCTAGCGCATCCTCATACATTTTTTCGTTATGATACATTTTAATGAGCTGCTGAATAATTGCATCCGTTTCTTGTTTAAAACTATGTACATCTGGTGTATATGTAAATTCATTTGAACAATGAAAAGACTCTCTTTTCTCCACCTTAGAAAGAAATTCTCTAATATGATTTATGAAATACAACTTGGCAAGTTTCAATTGAATTCCAAGAAGAGCACCACCACTTCTCGTAGCTACTGGTGTACATATAAACTCAACATCTAATATTTCACGTGTATCAAAACGGTGTTGTTTACTTTTTGGCCTCAGTGGTTTGTCTGCAAACAGCTGAAACATACCACTTGTCAATTGATCATTTCTGTTACTAGTGGAGCTCATTCCACCTGTTTGTTGATTATAGTTTATTTGTATTAATACTGCTGCAACATGTTGACAGTACGTTTGAAAAGACGCTAATGAAGGACAACTACATTTTGCAACAACATCACCCTTTTTGGCTTTTGCTACTGTAACATGGAAATCCTCGTTCCCTTTTACTGTCGCCTCACAAATCTCTTTATTTTCATCGTAATGATCTATTATCACTTTATTTGATTTATAATAGGTTTCACCTCTTTTATATGAGGTCTCTCCGCACACTTCTTTAATAATCGATTTATTCAATGTGAAACTCATCGCTTTGACACTTCCTTAATATAAAACCATTTTCTCTTACTTAACATTTTACATGCTCCACGAGAAAATATAAAATGTTGATTTAACAAAAAAAGATGCTTATTTATAAGCATCTTCTTCACTCTATCTCCATCAACCTCTTCGCCTCAAAATACAACACTTGAATAAACTTCTTCGTATTAATTCGCGTATGACCAGAAGATGCGAGTTCATCTTTCGTCATTTCTGTCATCCGTTTTCTAACTACGGTGAAATCGAAAAATTTTGGAGCATAGCTTTCAAATTTTGGATTTGAAAAGTCTGTTAGTCCTAAAGAAGCCAAATGATTTAACGACTGATAAATAGCTCGACGTACTCTTTGTTCAGACGCTTTTTTCTCTTTATCAATATCCGCACCTAAAGCTAGATCCCCTAATTTCCTTATCGTAATATGATGAAAAATTTCTTTTAACGCAGGAAAGCCAAACTCAAATGTCTGTGCCTTTTCTTGACCATATAAATATTCCAGCATACTAAGTAAATCTTTACTTCCATTCTCTCCCGCAATACCGAGTTCTGATAGTAAAAAGCGTCCTAAATCCCCTATCTTTTTTCCTTCTTGCACTGGTTCAGTACGCAATTGCGGTTTTTCCCACTGAAACACGTTATTCAATGATTTTTGAATATCATGTATAGAACGCTCCAATCTAATACGCTCCATCACTTTGCGTACAACAGATACAACTTCGATTTTATTTAATGGTTTTGTAATATAATATTCTACACCAAGTGTATATGCCTCACCTATAAGCTGCTTCGATTCCACTTGAGAAATCATAATAATTTTCCCCGTGAAAGTTGACGCAATGTGACGAACTGTTTCAATTCCGTCCCTCATCGGCATCAACAAATCAATAAATAAAATATCTACTTTTTTAAAATTTAGTTGATCCGCTTCAATAAAAGCTCCGTCATCCGCCTCACCAATTACTTCTCCAAGATCTCCATCTTCAATAATTTGCGAAAGCATCGAACGGAAAACTTCATCATCGTCTACGATATAATAAAACAAATCTATTCCCCTTCCCGCTTTAAACTACCCTCTGGTAAACAAACGATAAACTTACATCCTCTTTTATTTTCTCGGCCTTCTAATCTCACTTCTCCGCCTAGCTCTGTTACCATTTCATTTATGTAAGAAAGCCCAATACCAGTTGACGGTGTTCCCGTTTGATCATACTTGGAAGTAAATCCTGGCTTAAATACTAATTTCTTATACTTTTGTGTAATACCAGGCCCATCGTCAATTACTTCAAAAAATATATGCTGATTTCTTTTATATAGCTTAATAATAACGAAACCTTTATCTTCAATTGCTTCAACTGCATTTGCAACTAAGTTATTAAAAATTGATAGCACTGTATACACGTGGTATGCAGCATGCTCACCTTCTATATGTTTAGAAAAACGTATATCCTTTTCTAGCATTTCAGCATACTTCTCGTTTATTCTAACAATCATCTCTGCTAACTCATGTCCTTCTACATATTCAGCCACATTTTTATCTAATAACAGTTTAGATAACCCTGCAAATATCCTTTGATTATCCTTTTTTATTTCATGCACTTCCCCCGCTATTTTCAATGCTGTTTTACTACTTGAATCAGCGCTTACTTGTAAATTTCGATATAGTTGATATGCTTCTTGTGTAATTAACTCCGCATTTTGTAACGTCTTTTTCAAATGAACAGATTCCACATATAAATTAGAAAGATGCATTAACATATTTTCATTTTCTTTTCGAACTTGCGATTCTTTTAATTTCGTTTCATATAAATTCATCATATTTAAAAAACCAAGTGCAAAGAAACTACGAAAAATAGCAATAATAATAAGTTTATTCACTTCAGAAATCGTTATTGTTGTACCTAGTACTAACATGTGATAAAACGCAAGTTCTGACATACTTGCAACAATTTCAATTGAAATTCCAAGGCATCCAATAATGATTGGTTTCTGATGGAACTTATTTACCCTACAAAGCGAAAAAAAACTGCCATAAATAAAATAATAGAAGAACACAGGATAACGCAAATAAAATGATTCTGTCATATGAAATGAACCTTGCATGATCCAGTCAAGACATACTCGGAATAAGACTACAGATATACCAACAAGAATACCTGCAACTCCTGCTGGCGCTCTTCTTAAAAATAATAATAAAAAGAAGAATAGCGGTGTACCGAAGCTAACTCGAAATGTATCATTAAAGGGATGAAAGTTCAGCTCCCCAGCAATCGGAACAACGACCATTAATATAATTAAAAGGGACATATCTTTCTTCCATAATTGATTCCAATTCAAAGGTGACACTTCCTATACTTTTTTTCAGTAGTAAAAGTGAAAGCCCGCTTATTGTTATAAACGGGCTTTTTTTCTATATTCTAACCTTTTCTACCGCTTTTATTTGGCGATACTCTGGCTTCCACATTACTTCTTGCACTGCCATCTTGATATCGTTATCACTTAAGTTCACTCTTGCAACACCTTCTGCAACTGCAACTTTCGCTACTTCAATTGCAACCATTTCTGAGATATTACGTAATTCTTCGACCTCTGGTAAAATAGGTGCTCCTGGCTGACTTGTATCTACCATACTTGCAACTGCTTCAGCAGCCGCTGCGAACATTCCATCCGTCATGACGCTTGCTCGTACTACAATTGTTCCAAGACCAAGCCCTGGGAAAATAAGTGCATTATTTGATTGTCCAATCACATACGTTACACCGTTATATGTAACTGGTTCAAATGGACTTCCTGTTGCAACTAACGCTCTTCCTTCTGTCCACTCGATTAAATCTGCTGGTTTTGCTTCAGCAAGTGGCGTCGGATTCGACATTGGTAAAATGATTGGTCTTTCTACGTGAGAAGCCATTTCTTTAATAATCTCTTCTTTAAATGCACCTGCAACAGTAGATGTACCAATTAAAATTGTCGGTTTTACATGTTTCACAACTTCAGCAAGTCCGATCACATCATTTTCTTTCCACTCACTTACTTCTGCTTCTTTTCTTGCGTACGGAATTTGGAAATCAAGAAGATCTTCCATATTATCTGTAACTAACCCGTTACGATCAATACACCAGAAACGCTTATATGATTCTTCTTCAGATACACCTACGCGGACCATCGCATCTCTAACTTGATCTGCGATACCGATTCCAGCCGTACCAGCACCAAATACAACAACGCGGTGTTCACTTAGCGGTACACCAGAAGCTTTCACTGCCGATAATACTGCCGCAAGTGAAACTGCACCTGTACCTTGAATATCATCATTAAACGTACAAACGTCATGACGGTATTTATCTAAAATTTTTCGTGCGTTACGAGAGCTAAAGTCTTCCCAATGTAAAAGTGCTTTCGGGAATTGTTTATTTACCGCTTGTACAAACGTATCAATAAATTCATCGTAAGCTTCACCTGTTATACGAGGGTGACGATTTCCAATATAAAATGGATTGTTTAATAGTTCCTCACGGTTTGTACCTACATCTAAAATTACCGGTAATACGCGGCTAGGATCGATTCCAACTGCGGCCGTATAAACAGCTAGCTTTCCGATTGCAATGTTAATACCACCAACGCCCCAGTCACCAATTCCTAATATGCCTTCTCCATCTGTTACAACGACTAAATCAATGTTCTCAGCTGTTGCACCAATATTGGTGAATGCTTCTTCAATACCTGATGGATCGTTAATCGATAAATAAACACCACGTGGTTTACGATATTCATGACTATATCTTTGAATTGCTACACCGACAGTTGGTGTATATACAATCGGTAACATTTCACGTAAATGATCTGTTAATATACGATAAAATAATACTTCATTTCGATCATGTAACGCAGTTAAGTATACATTCTTTAATAAATCATCCGGCTGAGAACTAAATTGTTCGTATGCTCGGCGTGCCTGTTCTTCTAACGTTAAAACCGCTGGCGGTAATAACCCTTTTAAACCTAACTCTTCTCTTTCATTTTGTGTGAAAGCTACCCCTTTATTTAAAAGTGGTGTTGATAATACTTCTGCTCCTCTTAATGTTGTTTCTAATGCACCATTAGAAGCTACTGTAAACTTGCTCATAACATCCCTACCTCTATTCATATATAGCATTTCTATATTGTAAACAAAAAAGAGGGGCTTGTCCCCCCTCTTCTTTTAATTTTTCTTTAAAAGAGTTGCTCCTGCAATCCCTGGGTGCGTCATTTCGAATGGATCTAGAATTAACTCTAAGTCTTCTTGTGACAGTACACCATTTTTCACACAAAGTTCTCGAACGGATTGCCCTGTCGCGATTGCTTCTTTCGCAACGCGAGCTGCAGCTTCATAACCGATATGAGGGTTCACGGCTGTAATAATTCCTACACTTTTCTCAACATACTCTTTTAAGCGATCTTCATTCGCTTCAATTCCTTTTAAGCAATTATCTGTAAAGGCACGGAAACCGTTATTCATAATGCTAATTGATTGCAGTAAGTTGAAAACAAGTACTGGTTCCATAACGTTTAATTCTAATTGTCCTGCTTCTGAAGCAAGGCAAATTGTATGGTCATTACCAATTACTTGGAACGCAATTTGGTTAATAACTTCTGGCATAACAGGGTTTACTTTCCCTGGCATAATAGATGAACCTGGCTGACGAGCTGGTAACATAATTTCTGCTAAACCAACACGTGGACCTGATGCCATTAAGCGAAGGTCATTCGCAATTTTAGACATATTCATCATACATACTTTAAGTGCTGCAGATACTTCTGTGTATGCATCTGTATTTTGCGTTGCATCTACTAAGTCTTCTGCACCAACTAGTGGTAGTTCACTAATTGCAGCTAAATGTTTTACAACTGCTTCAATATATTCTGGGTCTGCATTTAAGCCTGTACCAACTGCAGTTGCTCCCATGTTCACTTCATATAAGTGTTGACGTGATTGCTGAATTCGTTTCATATCACGTTCAAGTACACGAGAGTATGCTTTAAACTCTTGTCCAAGACGAATTGGCACAGCATCTTGTAAATGTGTACGACCCATTTTAATCACATGATCGAACTGTTCTGCTTTTAATTCAAATACATCGTGCATATAACCCATCGTTTGTAATAAACCTTCTAATGCGTTTAATGTAGCGATATGAATCGCTGTTGGGAATGCATCGTTTGTTGATTGCGCCATGTTTACATGACTATTTGGACTAATATAGTGATAGTCTCCCTTTTCCATTCCTAATAATTCAAGAGCACGATTGGCAATGACTTCATTTGCATTCATGTTCATTGAAGTACCTGCTCCGCCCTGAATTGGATCTACGATGAAATGATCATGCCATTTTCCATCAAGAATTTCTTGAGCAGCTTCTGCGATCACGCCACCCTTGTTCAATTCCAATCTTCCTACATCTGTATTAGCAAGCGCTGCTGCTTTTTTTACAATTGCGAACGCTCTAATTAAGCCTTCATGGATTTTGTATCCTGTAATTGGGAAGTTTTCAACTGCACGCATCGTTTGTACGCCGTAGTATGCATAGTTTGGTACTTCTTTTTCACCTAAAAAATCTTTTTCAATTCGAACACCATTTTTAACTTCAGTTAATGTTGCCATGATTATTCACTCCTTAACGATTTCTTATGCTGCTTTTGTTTCTTTGACTGTTTCTACATATTGTTTTGCTTTCTCATTATCGAATTCGCCTTCCCACTTCGACATAACAATGGCCGCTAATGCATTTCCTAATACATTGACAGATGAGCGAATCATATCTAAAATGCGGTCAATTCCCGCAATTAACGCGATACCTTCTAGTGGTAGCCCCATTGAACCTAACGTTGCTAATACAACAACGAACGATGCACCTGGAACTCCCGCCATACCTTTGGATGTTAACATGAGAACGAATAATAACGTTATTTGCTCCGTTAGTGACATGTGCACACCGTACATTTGTGCAACAAACAATGCCGCTAACGCTTGATAAATAGCCGATCCAGTCAAGTTAAATGTATAACCTGTCGGAATTACGAAAGAGGCAACTGCCTTTGGACAACCGAACTCTTCCATTTTTCTCATTATATTAGGTAAAACAGCTTCTGAACTTGCTGTCGTAAACGAAAGAATCAGTTCTTCTTTTAAAATTTTTATTAATGTAAAAATGTTTACGCCAACCATTCTTGCATTAATACCTAATACAATCACAACGAATAGTATAACAGTTACGTATACAGCTAGCACTAGTTTTCCTAGCGGAAGTAATGTTGCTACACCAAATTTTGCAACTGTAACGGCAATTAATGCGAATACACCAAATGGTGCAAATTTCATAACTTGATTTGTAACCCAAAACATTGCTTCGAGTACGCCTTCAAAGAAGTTAAAAACAGGCTTTCCTTTTTCCCCAATTGCCGCAACTCCTAAGCCGAATAATACTGAGAAGAATATAATCGGTAATAGGTCACCTTGTGCAATCGATTCAAATACGTTTTTTGGTACAATGTGAACAATTGTCTCAGCAAAACCTTTCTTCTCCGTTGCATCTGCTGTTTGTTTATAAGAAGAAATATCACTTTGCTGTAAATTACTCATATCAACACCAGTACCTGGTTGGAATATATTCGCTGCAAGTAATCCCATTAAAATAGCAATCGTCGTAATAATTTCGAAATAAAGAATTGTCTTACCGCCCAGTTTCCCAAGCTTTTTCATATCTCCTACACCAGCTACCGCAACAATTAATGCTGAAATAACAATTGGTACTACAATCATCTTAATTAAGTGAATAAATATATCCCCAATTGGTGTGATATAAGAAATCGCCGTTTTATTGCCATAAAAGACTGCCCCTACTACAATCCCTAAAACAAGCGCGACAAAAATTTGTGTTGCCAATCCGAATTTTTTCATTTATGTTCATCCCCTTCATGCGAACGCTTTCAATTTGAATTTATAAAAGCTACTCACACATCTTATAAGCGAACCTACAAAATCATACAAAAACCTACAAGTTCGTCACAAAAAATTCAAATATTTTTCTTCTTTTTTTCATTGACACCATTTTGTTAAAAAACGATAAAATAAACTTGATAAGTAATCAGATTGTTTCGTATAATCAAAAAGATATATACTTAAAACAAATCAAAATGAAAAGGAGTGGATGTTATGAAAAACTATACAAAGCAATTCGTCCTATCTTCTTCTTTTCTTTTTCATTTTCTTAAAAAGGAACAAAGGCATTCGCCTTTGTTCCTTTTTTATTGCGATCTATATAGGGGGAATTGTTATGAGACCATATAAACGTGTCTTAATTAAATTAAGCGGCGGTGCACTTGCCGATCAAACTGGAAATAGCTTTAACTCCAAACGATTAGAACATATCGCAAACGAAATTTTATCCATTGTTGATTTAGGTATCGAAGTATCCATCGTCATCGGTGGCGGTAACATTTTTAGGGGGCATCTAGCTGAAGAATGGGGAATCGATCGCGTGGAAGCTGATAATATCGGTACGTTAGGTACAATTATTAACAGCTTAATGCTTCGCGGTGTTTTAACAAGTAAAACAAATAGAGAAGTACGCGTTATGACTTCCATTCCATTTAATGCAGTAGCTGAACCATACATTCGCTTGCGTGCAGTCCACCATTTAGATAACGGCTATATCGTTATCTTTGGAGGCGGAAACGGCCAACCGTTCGTGACAACAGATTATCCAAGTGTACAAAGAGCCATCGAGATGAATAGTGATGCCATATTAGTCGCAAAACAAGGGGTAGATGGCGTCTTTACAAGTGATCCAAAGCATAATAAATCAGCAAAAATGTACAGCAAACTAAACTATAATGATGTCGTTAGACAAAATATACAAGTCATGGATCAAGCGGCATTACTGCTTGCCAGGGACTACAATTTACCAACGCATGTCTTTAACTTTGATGAGCCTGGGGTCATGAAGAAAATATGTTTAGGCGAACATGTGGGGACGTTGATCAATGATGATGTTACGATGCTGGTGCATGAAAAATAATGATTTCCCACCAAAAAGGGTGCCTTTTGTAGGCACCCTTTCCTAATTCATCATCACAAATAGAAGTCAACCAATCCTGCCACTTTCTCCTTACAACGCTCCCAAAAAGATAACTTTTCAAAAAACTCTTTCGTCATTTCTTTCGAATCATGAAAATCCTCTGTTAACGCCTTATTAACTTGTCCTACAATAGGACCACCATAAATATAAAAATTCATTTCATCATTTATATTGAAGCTACGCGAAGTAAAGTTTGTTGTACCAATAACGGTTAATTCATTATCAATAAGCATTAATTTACCGTGGAACATTCCTTTTTTATAACCATATACAGTAATCCCATTATTAACAGCTTGACGTATGTATGGATACGCCGCTTCTTTTATAAGAGGTAGATCCGGTTTATATGACCAAAGTATTTTTACTGTAACACCACGCTTTTGCGCCGCGATTAAAGCATTCATAGATTCTTTATTTTTCGCTATAAAATACGGTGTTGCAATTACAATGGAGTGCTGAGCTTGTTTTATGAGCTCTATATATTTTTCAGCAACGTAATGCCCATTGTAACTAGTCATAGTATGTAATGTATTCCCTTTACTAGCTTTATTCGTACTCCTCTTTATCTCTTCTTTCGTATCTCGTTTCCAATCTAAAGCGAATTGCTGTTCTAAATCTTTTGCTCCTTCTCCTTTAAGCCGTACATGATAATCACGCCAATATCCAAATCGCTTATCTTTCCCTAAGTACTCATCTCCTATATTAAATCCGCCTGTATAGCCAATCTCCCCATCAATCGTCGTAATACGGCGATGATTACGATGGTGAAGTGAATAAAATCCGAATGGCAATGCAGGTTTTCTACTATATGTAAAATGCACACCACTTTCCCTCAATTCATTTATCATCTTTCTTTCAAATGATAAATCATTCATGCGATCAACTGATAAATAGACGTTTACTCCTTCTTTTGCCTTCTCTTTTAATAAGTTTAAAAAAGTATGACTACTTTTATCATCCGACAAAATGAAGAAATAAGTGTAGATGGAGCTTTTGGCTTCTCTTATATCAGTAAATAATTGTTTATAAAAAGGCTTCCCTTCTACATATAATTGAAAGTCACTATAATGAGGCGCATACTCTGTCGGCATGTTTTTCCCAGCTTCCATTTTCCTACCTAAGGTAACATCGATATGCATCCATATTAAAATAAAAACGAAAATAGCAATAGCAATAGAAGTAACTCGCAATATTTTTTTAATCATTTTGATTTCCTTCCGATCATTTTCTTTCCACCTTTCTATTTTGTCATTCAAGTTTAGATTTCATGCTTCATACAAAAAAGGATGTGACTTAACGTCACATCCTTTTCACATTAAACAAAATTCCTCGCATCATTATTTCTTCCAAACTTATAAATCGCAATTAAGAAGAATGCAATCGCGAAAGCGAATAAAATTAAAATGTTTAAATACAACTCAGAGAATGGAATTCCTTGCTGTAGTTTCGATACTGTGTCTAACAACCAGCGCTGTGGAAGAAAATTAGCTACTTTTTGTACTGCACTTGGCATAATATCATATGGGAAATAACATCCAGCAAGTAAGCATGTTGGTACAATGACCATGTTTTGCATCGCATTTGCCGATGCTGAGTTTTTCGAAAAAGCTACAAGAACTAATGATATTCCAATTGCGATTAATGCAAATAGCATTAGTACGCCCATCATCACTATAAAAGGCATATTGATATTCGTATGAAAAACATTCGTTAGGAATAGGATTGTAATCAAAATTTGTACTGTTAGTATTATCATATTTACCCCGACATTAGATAATATGAACTTCTTCCCATCTATCGGCGTTGATAATAGTCTAAAGTACGTTCTATTCTCTTTTTCTTTTAAAATATGACCTGATAAGTTAGCTGCTGAAAACAGCATAAACATAATAAGGTAACCCATCGTTTGATTTGTCATATCTTTATTTTTCGAAGTATCTTCTAGCGTCTCAGTTTTCATTTTAAATGAACCTTTTTGATACCCTGCGTACATATTGTCGAATGTACTTTGATCTGTTCCTGCTACTTTACTAATAGCTGCTATATTATCAATATAATTATATAAATATGATTTTATAAATCCTGTTACTTGATCACCTTTAATCGATGAAATTTCAATATGCTCTGGTTTCCCTTCTCGAACACTTTTTGAAAAACCAGAATCCAATGTAATAACTCCATCAAGTTTTTTGGAAGTGAGTTTATCTTCTACTTCAGACTCCTTAACCTTACTCACATTCACATGATTTAATCCTTCTAAAAACTTTATCGTATCATTTGTTATCGGCTCATTTTCTTTATTTACAATCCCGATATTTAACGTTCCTTGCCCTGCATTTCCATATATCGAGAAGGAAATGAGCGTCCCTATTATCGGCAAGCTAATTATAATGAGTAAACTTTTTTTATTTTTCAAAAGCACAGATAACGTTTTTTGTATGAGCCATAAAATATCCTTCATACTATAGCCCCTCCCGTCTACGTAATGCAATAATTGCAATTAATAAAAAGAGTGCTGAAATTCCAAGGTTTAAAGAAATGACTGATAATGCTGCCCCTACATCATTTGCATAAATAATTTTCATAACAGCTGTATTTGCCCAAGTTAATGGTGATAAATTCGTAACGAAATTTTCTTCTATTACGAAATATGCACCTCCAAAAATAGAAGCTAATTGCACAACAACCATAATAATTGCCCTAGACGCTTCAGCTGTTTTCGTAATATATCCGATTCCTAAACCGAAGCTAATTGCTAGAAAAACTTGTGTTAATAAAATAAGAAATATGATTCCAAGATGGTCGCCCCAATTCGCTTGAAAAACAAATTTACTAAATAACATGACGAGTAATATGCACAGGGCATTTGCTACTAGGCTACCAAGTACTTTTCCAATGAATATTTCAGCTTTACTTATAGGTGCAGCAATGAGACGATCTCCTGTTTTACGTATTCGTTCTCCTCGAATTAAAGAACTCGCTCCCATCGCAGCATATAGTGCAATCATCGTTGTCATTACAACCGCATAGTAATCCATAGAACCTGGTTTTTTCGCAGCTTGTAAGGATGTTTCTTTTATATAATCATTATGATTTCCGTTTGAAATAACTGTGCTCACCTTAGTAGGATCTACTTTTGCAACTTCGACCGCTACATTGTACTTATCAACAAATGTTGTAAGCATTCCTTCCACAATACTCCCCTCAATACTACTTTTGTCACTTCCGTAAAATTTTGCACCATCTTTATTTAACTCTACATAAGCAGCATATTTATTTTTCTTCACTTCTTCTTTCCCATCTATACCTTCGGAAGCTTTTTTTAAATGAATACCTGATTTATCCACTTCTTTCGTAAATGCTTCAAATGATTGAGAAAACGTGCTACTCGCTTCATCTTTATATAGCACTTGTATATCTTTAATCGAATGACTATCACTATTAAATGCGTTGGTTAACGCTGTTCCTAACACAAGCATAAGCACAATCGGAAATGCTAACATAAAAACTAAAGTTCTTACGTCTCTGAAATCTCTTTTAATATGCATAATTGCAATATTGAAGATGTTCAATTGATGAACCTCCCTTTACCTTTTCTTCATTTACCTTTTATTTATCTCGTAAGTTTCTTCCGGTTAACGTAAGAAATACTGTTTCTAAGTTTGGAGCCTGCTCCTCTAACGAACGAATTTCAATGTCATGATTAATGAAATGCTGAATAATTTGATTTAAATTATTTAATCCTGCATCCGAGTTTACCTTGATTACGTTCTCTTCAATCTGAACAGCTTTCACACCGTTTATCTCTTTTAACTTTTCTACATCTAAATTTTCTACTGACTTCACTTCAATCCAAATATCTTTCGTATCTGTAATAATCGCTTTTAACTGTTCTTTCGTACCTTCTGCAATCACTTTACCGTGGTCGACAATTGCGATTTTCGTACAAATCTCTTCTACTTCTTCCATGTAGTGGCTCGTGTAAATAATAGTGCTTCCCATTTCATTTAACTTCCGGACAGACTGAAGAATATAGTTCCTTGACTGCGGATCAATTCCAACTGTCGGTTCATCCATAATAATTAACTTCGGTCTATGTGCAATTGCACAAGCAATATTTAGTCTTCTTTTCATCCCACCAGAAAAGTTCTTCGGATAGCTTTTCTGTTTATCACTAAGTCCTACAAATTGAAGAGCTTCCTCTACCCTAGCTTTTAATTCAGCTCCTCGTAATCCGTACAATCCAGCAAAGAATTTCACATTTTCATAGGCAGTTAACTCTTCATAAATCGCAATATCTTGTGGAACAATACCGATATTCATCTTTGCAAATCGATTATGTTTCTTTATATTTTTTCCTAGTATGCTAATTTCACCTTCATTACTTCTTAACAAACCAGCAATCATATTTATCGTTGTACTCTTACCAGCACCATTTGATCCTAAAAAGCCAAATATTTCTCCTTCTTTAATAGATAAAGACATATTATCAACTGCGATGAAATCACCAAATTTTTTCGTTAAATTTTTAATTTCTAATGTATTCATCATTTTCACCCCTATTTCGGTTTCTCTGCTTTTAGTATAAACAAAAAGAATGAACCTGCTCAGTGCAGAAGTTCATTCTTTTCACATGAGAATATTCACTTTTTTCATATGAGATGGTTCATCCTCGTACCATTCTCTTTATATTGGCAACAACATCGTTACTGAAAAACCACTTGTCCCATCTACAATAATTTTTCCGTTTACAGACGCCGTTCGCTCCTCCATCCCCATAATACCGAGACCTTTTTTAACAAGAGCTACCCCTTTTCCGTTATCCTTCACTTGCACCTTAACCATCTTGTTAAGCACATGAATATCTATAGAAATAACTGTCGCATCAGCATATTTCATTGCATTTGTTAGTGCTTCTGTAACATTCTCACCGATAATTTTCCACTGAATGGGAGAAATCATATCTAAGTTCCCTTTGTACACGAAAGGAATATTCACATCATTCTTACCGGCAAATTCCTCTATGAATAATTTCATACGATGAATGCCAATTTGCTCTGTTGGTGGCTTCATATTTTTTAACGTAATGCGAATACTTTCAATTCCATCTTTTGAAATGTGAATTGCATTTTGTAATAACTCCGCTGATTTTTCTTTATCTATCCCCATTAATCTCTTTGCTGCTTCCATTTGAATTAGTGCACCCGTCATCGAGTGGCCAATTTTATCATGAATTTCTTGTGATAACCGATTTCTTTCTTCTAACTTAAACGTGTATTCTGATTGTCTTATGTACTCTTTATTTTCATGTAAGCTTTTCGTAAGTCGTTGCATATCTTTTCGCATCTTATCATTTTGCGATTCAAGCTTTACTACACGCGATATATATCGATCTGCAATAGTTAAAACGAGAAAAGAAAATGCAACAATTAATCCATAAGTCATTCGAATACTTTCATCTGCAATTGTAATTGGGAGCATCATAATGACAAAGCGTGGCCAATTCTTTTCTATGTAATAGAATATAATTTCGTATAAGTTCAAAGGTAAAAACAAAATAAAAAATGGATGAATCCTCCATGTAAATAACATAACTACGCCAATGGACATACAGATTAATATTTTTTTATACGTATCTTTTTTAAATATAGAAATCATTACGTTTACAGAGAGGTAAATAAGTAAAGTAAATATAACCCACGGTAAATTTGCTACATTTGCGTAAATATAACTAAACACAATATATAAAAAGACAATTAATTTACTTACAGTTAACCAAAATTCCATATCATTAATCTACTTTCCCTGTTAAGTAATAAATCGCAATTTGTGTGCGATGTTCAAGTCCAGTTTTCCCTAAAACTGACGTAATATAATTTGCAATTGTTCCCTCAGATATAAAAAGCTGTTTCGAAATTTCTTTATTTGAGAAACCTTTTGCAATTAATGCGATAATACTAAGCTCCCTTTCTGTGAAAAGACTCTTATCAATTTTACATTCTTCCTCTTTACTTTCCATTAAATTAGACTTAATTTTATCGAGGACAACATCTTGCATAACAGTTTGACCGTTATATACTCCTTTTATCGCATCACGAATCCGCTCCGGATCGTTATTTTTTAATAAATAACCTTTAGCTCCGTTTTTTACTGCATCCAAAATATATTCATCATCATCAAACGTCGTTAAAATAAGCGGTTTTGTTTTCGTCTCTTCACAAATGAATTTCGTCGCCTCTACCCCGTTCATATTTGGCATGCGAACATCTAATAGAGCGATATCAACGTCGTTCTTTTTGCAATACTCCACTGCTTCCTTCCCATCATTTACTGTATCTACTACTTCAAACTCTTCGTATGTATTTAAAATAATTTTCATGCCCTCTCTAATAAAAGAGTTATCATCTGCTATCAATATTGTAATTTTCATGTTTGTTAGTATGGACCTTCCTCCTACTAACATTCACATCCTTTCTACGTGTAACATTTCCCACTTGCTCATTATATACTTCTCTTTACCATTTTTTCACACCTTTTTTCATCTAGCTCTCCTACAAAAAATATATTATTCTTTTTTTATAAAATGTGTAGGGTGACTTATCATTCTTTACGTCTATATAATAGAATGCGTCAAAAAGGAGGGAGAGACCCATTGAGGAAAAACAATTAATTGAAAAAGCACAACAAGGAAGCGAACATGCTTTTCGTATCCTTGTGCAAACATATCGTCATTATATTTTCCAAGTTATCTTTTCTATTTTAAGACATGAAGAAGATGCGAAAGATGTTACACAAGAAGTATTCGTAAAAATTCACGCCTCTCTCCCTAATTATCAATTTCGCGGATTAAAAACGTGGATGGCGCGTATTGCCACCAATCACGCTATTGATTATAAGAGGAAGAAAGCTAGAGAAAACGAAGAACTCTCCTTATGTAAAGAAACTGAGGGAAATATAAAATCCTCTCATAATATTGAGGATTTATTATTGACGAAAGAGCAAAAATTACTCATCGCTCAAAAACTGAGAGAACTTCCGGAAAATTACCGTGACGTCGTTCTCGCACATTACTTAGAAGAAAAAAGCTATCAAGAAATTGCTTTACAGGAAAACATCGAAGTGAAAACAGTTGAAATGAAACTGTATCGGGCACGAAAATGGATTAAAAAACATTGGAAGGAGGAAGAGTTTCTATGATGCATTATTCAAAAGAAGATTGGCGCAATTATACATTAGATTTTATAGAAAGCAATGAACGTGAATCTATGGAAGAACATCTTTACGAATGTGATCATTGTTTAACACTTTATATGGAAAGTATTGATGAACAACATGAAAACCTTCCAATGATAAATGATGATTCATTTACGAACGAAGTTATGACGCAAATTAATTTTGAAACGCTACAACCTAATGAAAATATAAAAACAAACTCACTAAAACGCACAATTATTCACTACATAATTGCGACTGCAGCTACAATTATTTTTATGGTAAGTGGTTTATTCCAATATATTTTTACAGCGACATCAAATTTCGAGAAATCTTCAAAACATAACGAGTCTTCTATCTCACAACAAATTGTAAACAAATCGGTAGATACATCAAAAAAGGACGGAGGTTTAAAGCATGAATAAAAACCCCTTTTTAGCACTTGTATTAGGGCTAATTCCTGGGCTTGGACATTTATACTTAAAAAAGCTAGGACGGTTTATTTTATATAGCGGAGGATCTTTATTTCTATTCTCCTTTGCAGTATTCTGTACCATAGTAGTAAGAGAACGTGATATTGCTTTTCTTTCTCTATTTTTACTAGCTGTTCTATGGGTAATTAACTTACTAGATTTAGTTATCACCATTATAAAACAAACGAAAAAACAAGAAGCTGGAGAATTGATAAATTCCTCTAAAGAGAGCGAACGATTTTATATCATTCTCCTATCTATCATCCCTGGACTTGGCCATTTCCAATTAGGGCTTATGCAACGTGGTCTTACGTTTTTAGTAGCTTGCACAGGAATCGGAAGTATGATTATTTTCGTTGCACTTTTAACATCGCAAGAAAGTTTTCTTATCTTCCTTATTACATTACCTGTTTTATGGATTTACAATTTCTTCGATGTTGTTCAGCAACTCCAGAAAAAAGAACGTGGCGAGCAACTAGATGACCGTACTATTTTCGAAGATTTTGAAGAACATCGAGAGCAAGGAAAGAAAAGTAAAACATTTGCTTCTATTTTAGCGATGTTCCCTGGAGCAGGTCATATGTATTTAGGTTTACAACGCCGTGGTCTTCAGCTTATGGCAGCCTTTTTACTATCTATTTATTTACTCGACTTATTAAGACTTTCTGCGTTTTTATTTTTAGTACCAATCATTTGGTTCTATAGCTTTTTTGATGCGTTACAGCAAACAGCAAAATACGGAAAAGAACGAGTACAAGACGAACCCATTATCGATTATTTTATAAATCATCAAAGATGGATCGGTATCGGATTAATTACACTCGGTGGTTATTATTTATTAAATCAAACAGTCCTTCCTATTTTGAATGATTATTTTGTAACTATATTTAATATTCATCTTAGTGAACTATATTATCGCTATTTCCAAACATCTATCGTTGCGCTCCTTTTAATTGGCGGCGGCTTTAAATTGTTACTTGGAAATAAAGAAAACAAAGGTGGGACAAGCGAATGAGGACTTGGCGTGTTGGAACATTCTCAATGGGGCTTTCTATTATATCGTTAGGATGCTTTTTACTATTTTCAGTCGTAAAAGGAATCCAAGTATTAGATACACTAACTGCATGGTGGCCAGTTTTACTCATCATACTTGGAGCCGAAGTTTTACTATACCTTCTATTTTCTAAGAAGGAACAATCATTTATTAAATATGATATTTTTAGTATTTTCTTTATCGGCGTTTTAGGAAGCGTCGGAATTGCTTTTTACTGTTTATTATCAACTGGATTACTAGAAGAAGTTCGTCACTCTATTAACACAACGAGGCAAACGAGTAATATTCCAGACGGACAATTTGATATACCTGAATCTATCAAAAAAATCGTAGTAGATGCAGGACATCAACCTCTAACGATAGAGGGAAATAATACAAATCAAATTCATCTTTTGGGAACTTATGAAATGACAACGAAAGCAAATGAAAAACTCAATTTAAAACGAGATGATTTCCTTTCAGTTCAAACGGCTGGAGAAACGATGTATATCACTTTAAAATCATTACCTGTTCAGCATACGTTATTTAATTCAGCACCACAGGTGAAACCAACGCTTGTTCTTCCGCAAAATAAAAATGTGGAAATCCGTGCTTCAAATAACGAACTATCTCTTTATCCAGGTCAATTACAAAATAATTGGTTTGTACAGGAAAGCTCAAGAGTGTCTGTCCATCTTGCAAAAGAAAGTGATGTATCTTTAACAGCAGTAACGAATCAAAAAGAAACACATGGAAGTACACCTTGGGAACAAGTAGAAGATTTAACGAAAAACGAAAATACTTCTTCAGAAGAACATCCAGAATTAAACAACCAAGAACATTGGTATAAAAATTCGATTAAAACTGGAAATGGGACGTACAAGTTAAATATTGAGAAAGCTTATAATTTGAATATGAGTGTTCTCGAAAAATAAAAAACCTTCCGCAATTGCGGAAGGTTTTTCTCATATAATCGCTTTAATTCCTTCTAACACTAATCCAATCATAAATCCGCAAACCGCCCCGTTCACTCGGATCCACTGTAAATCTTTACCCACGTTATTTTCAATCATTTCGATTAACGTCTTATCATCTAACTTATCAAGGTTTTCTTGTACAAGCTTACCAATTTTCGAATGGTTCTTCTCAACAAGACTTACAACTTGCTTTTGTAACCAATCTTCTATTTTTTGAACTGTCTGTTCATCTTCTTTTATTTTATTCATTTGTTTTTGTAAAAATGGAATAACATATTTATCAGCAAATTCTTCATTATTTACAAAAGCAACTGCTCTTTGCTGTACTTGCTCTAGCATCTCTTTTATTTTGTCAGTAGCATCCCAATTGGCAATCCATTTTTCTTTCCAATTTTCTAATTCTTGTAGTAACGCTTCATTTTCTTTTACATTGATAATTTCTTGACGAATTTTCGATAAAATAAGTTGTCTCGTACTATTATCTGCATCTTGTAAGCTGTTAATATTTCTAATAATAAATTTCTGCAAAATGCCGCCAATTTTATCTTCATCTACAATATTCATAAACGATTTCAATGTAAACTGTAAAAATCCATCTACTTTTATATTTTCCATCGCCTTCATACCTAAGCTTCCGAGCTGGTATCGAGCTTCATCTTGCGCTGTCCATTCTTTCACTTTTACTAATATGTAATCAAGTGTCTTTTCATCATATTCTTGCACTACTAATTGATCAACAAGCACTTGTAAAATGTTACTTGTATTAATTGTATGTAAATACGTCTTTAATTCTTTTTCAATAATAACCGCTAATTTTTCCGTATCGATTGAAACAATCGCTTTCTCAGCAATCGTTACAATGCCTTTTTTCACAGCATCAGACTGCATTTCTCTCTCAGCAATTTGCAGTACCATTTGTGCTAACTGCATCTCTTTTACTTTATTCGTAATACTTTCTTTCGTCAGCCATTCATTTTCTAACGTATTGATGAGCCCTTTCGTTACCCGTTTACGGTTTTTAGGTAACAAAGCTGTATGCGGAATTGGTATTCCCATCGGATGACGGAATAAAGCAGTAACCGCGAACCAATCTGCAAGCCCGCCAACCAATCCAGCTTCAAACCCCCCTTGTATAATCTCTCCTGCTACCGTTCCTTGAAAAGGGATAGAAGCCGCAAAGCCTACACCCATAACCCCAAGCGAAATACCCGCTATATATTTAGTCTGTAATGACATCGTATACACATCCTCTTATTATGTAAAATAAAGCTTTTTTGTTGTATTTATTCAATATTAGTTATCCTTTATATATACTATAAAGAACTATTGTGAAAATAACAAAGATTTTTATGTACATGAAAAAATGAGGCTACAATTAGCCTCATTTTTCTTATACCGTTAACTCCAAACCTTTCCTATAATATTCATTCATTACATCTTTTGGAACCATACTTCCACCCGTTCCCCACACAATATGAGTACCTTTTTTCACCTTCTCTGTTAACTGTTGCTTTTGTAAATACTCATCTTCTTTACATACTTTCACTGGCCCTATCATACCTGCTAGTGCAGAAGGCTCTAAATAAATATTCTCCGTGTCAGCTAGTTCTTTTAACAATCTATATAACTCTTTATCGCTTACTGTGTAATTCCCACTCAAAAATGGTTCCATCGTTTTACCGACAAATCCAGACGGTCTTCCTACCGCTAGTCCGTCCGCGTCTGTTACATTATCAATTCCGATATCTTGAACGGAAATTTTGTCATGAAGGCCGGTCATTAAGCCGAGTAACATACAAGGAGAATGTGTTGGCTCTGCAAAGAAACAATGAACATTGTCTTTATACAATAACTTTAAACCAAATGCGACGCCGCCAGGTCCGCCTCCTACTCCGCACGGAAGGTAAACGAATAAAGGATGCTCTTCATTTACTACAATCTCTAACTCTTCTAATTGCTTTTGTAATCTTGATGCTGCTACTGCGTATCCTAAAAATAAATCATGGGAATTTTCATCATCTACAAAATAACAGCTAGGATCGGCATCTGCTTGCTGACGCCCCTCTTCTACTGCTTTACTATAATCAGCTTCATACTCAATAACGTTTACACCTTTACTTCTTAATAAATCTTTTTTCCATTGTTTCGCATCTGCTGACATATGAACCGTTACGTTAAAACCTAGTTTCGCACTCATAATCCCAATGCTTAGCCCTAAATTTCCTGTTGAACCGACCGCAATTGAATATTTGGCAAAAAACTCTCTACATGTATCACTATCTAAAATGGAATAATCATCTTCTTCTGTTAACATACCGTGCTGCAAAGCTAGTTGTTCAGCATGTTTCAACACTTCATAAATGCCGCCCCTAGCTTTAATTGATCCTGATATCGGAAGATGACTATCACATTTTAATAATAATTCTCCTAAAATAGGTTGCTTGTAATTTGTCTCTAAAGCTTCTTTCATAGAAGATATTTTCACTAAAGGTGATTCGATTATGCCATTCGTCCCTTTCGTTTCAGGAAAAACTTTCGCAATATATGGTGCAAAACGCTTTAATCTCTCTTCCGCATCTTTTACATTCTCTTCATTAATTGGTGAATCTTTTATTGCTGTTTCATACTTTTCTATGTTTGGATTTATCCAAAATACTTCTTCTGTTGCAATAAGCTTATTCACTAATGGATATTCTGCTTGTAATGCCCCTATTTCTTTCATTTTGTTTCCTCCTTATATCCTTGTAGCTCACCATACAATAAATTATAATTAAATTAATTTTAATATAGTTTAACACAAATAATCCCATTAAGTTAATTTAAATTTAATTTATTTAAATATAATTTAATAATTATTAAGGAGATTTTCATTATGGAAAATATAGATATTGGTAAAAAAATTGAAAAACAAAGAAAAGAAAAAGGTTTAACTAGTAAAGAACTAGCAAAGATGGCCGATATTACACCATCAATGTTAAGTCAAATTGAGCGCGGGTCCGCTAACCCTTCTATCCAAACATTAAAAGTACTTGCTAAAGCTCTTGATGTGCCAACATTTAGCTTTTTACTTGAAGATACAAATACAGACGATTTAATTGTACGTTCCCATAAACGAAAGAAAATGATTATTGATAATTTATCATATGAAATGCTTTCACCTGATTTCACTGGAAATTTAGCAACAGCAATTATGACCGTCCCGCCTAATACAGCTTCATCAGAAAATGTGCTAGAACATAAAGGAGAAGAATTAGCATTTGTCTTAGATGGGAAAATCACACTATATTTAAATGCGGAAGAATACGTATTAGAAACTGGCGACAGTGTAAAAATACCTGCTTATTTAAAGCATAAATGGGTGAATCATTTTGAAAAAAACGCGATTGTCTTATTTTCTGTTACTCCGCCGATTTTTTAATATATCAATAAAAACAGGATGATTCTTATAAAATGAGGATTATCCTGTTTTTATTAAATAAGAAAGTGAAATTTTTGTTAAAAACTTAACAGTTGGACCCAATCCGAACAATCCTCCTAATAACATATTTACAAGTGAAACTATCCCTCCCATTGATGCTAACGTATCATGAGTCAGATTCATCCCACCACTACCAGAGGCACTTGTAATATTCACATAAAAATAAGAAATACGAAAAAATTAATTAATTTTTCAGAATTTTGTTGAAAAATATGGTAAAATCACTCTTATACTTCTTCTATTTTGCTATTATAGAAATAATTAAATTAGGATACTTTTATCGAATGGGGGAATATATAATGAGTGTGTTATTAAAAGGGCATGAACAGATTGTCAACGAATTAAACATTTTATATCAAGTAATGGTAGCGGAGCAATTAATTGAAGCGAAACAATTAAAAGAAAAAATAGAGAAACAGATTAATAAAATTGAAGCTGATCAAAATCTATCGCTTTACTACTCCCTACTAAACTTTAAATATAAGGTCCTAACCGATTGGACAAACATTAAGTATGATACTTTTAGTCAAATTGTTCGTTTAGACAATCCAATAACTGAAGACTTTATTACTTATTATTATCACTTTTTTAAAGCTGAACATGCTACCATTATTGGAAATTATGATGAAGCAAAAAAAGAATACGAAAAAGCTGAATCCCTTTTAAAACATGTACCAGGCGAACTAGAAGAAGCTGAATATAAATATAAATTTGCTATATTTAATCACCATACAAACAAACCACTTACAGCAATCAATTATGCAAATCAAGCTAAAGAGATTTTCTCAAAATATCCACGTTATGAAATTAAAATAGCTCTATGCGAAAACATTTTAGGCTCATGTTCTGTTTATTTAAAACAATTCGAACAAGCCGAAGAGAACTATAATTCAGCAATCAATATTTTACAAAAGCTGAAAGACGATACACTAATCTTAAAAGTCCGAAATAACTTAGGTTGGCTCTACTCTTCTCAAAATCTATCAACCCTTGCTATTAGACATCTTACAATAGTTACAAACAAATTACCTAAACACCTAAAAGCCAATTTTCTACAAGCCAAAGAACATTTTAGTTTAAATGAAAAAGAAATTGCAAACGATTGGGTTCAAAAAGGCTTAGAAATTTGTAATGAATTAAATAATCAAGAATATAAACACCATTTCACTATCTTAAAAACACAACACACTGGTATTCTAGACGACTTAGAAAACGCAATCATTGCAGGCACTACATATTTTAACAGTAAAGAATTATACGATTATGTACAAGAATATTACGAATTATTAGCAGTAGAATTTCATAAAGTGAATAAAATAGAGAAATCTCAAAAATATTTTTTCAAAACTTACGAAGCAAAACAAAAATTATTAACTAAGGAGGCACTAAGATAATGAAAAAGATTAGTTTAGCTATTTTAACCTTTACATGCATACTTGCTTTTGGATTTAATAATTTTACTGAAAGTCAACAAGCAAAACAACTTCCAAAATGGGATACAGATAAACAAGAAACACATGCAGACCTATAGAAACCTAAAAACCCCTAATAAAGGGGTTTTTAGATTTCTACAATATAATGATTTAGCATATGATGAAGAAATATGCTTATAAAAGATAGCCATACAGATACTCTCTGTACATGGCTATCTTTTATTTTTTCGGCACCAACAAAATCCCTAAACTAATAATACAAAAGCTCATTATTTGCTCTGCTGATAGACCAAACAGAACCGAATTTTGTTCACTAACAAGCGAAATAATAATATGAGCAAACCCCTCAATAATTAGAAAAACACTTATATTCTTTCCATTTCCGAGCCTTTCATTTTTCATCCATAACAAGCCCATTATACAAAGAGCAAGGCTGATCTCATATACGAAAATAGGGTGATATAAAAGTTTAGATTCATATATTTTCATTCCCCATGGTAGTGTCGTTTGTGCACCTACTTCATGATGTAATAGAAAATAAAAGATAATACTCACACACAGACCAAAAGGCAATGCATCAAGTAAAATACGAAGCGAAAATTGCTCCTTTTTACTTTTCCAAACAATGTATACACTCGCAATCACGCATCCTACTACAATATGTTGCATACTTCCAACAGCTAATATTGCTTGCACTGGCGCCCCAAAGGCCCATACAGGATTTAAAATTGATGGTGCAAACTTCCATACAAATACGATGATAAGAAAAGCATTTGTTACGGCATCCATCATTTTTTCATATGATACATTTTGATGCCTCATCTTTCGTTTCATCAACACAAATCCAAATAGACTTCCAATTATAAGAGATATGGGTTGTAACCTCACGATCCACTCCATCGTCACGAAATCTCCTTTTAATTCTCAATCAATTTCTTAAATTTCTTTTCTAATTGATCTGGTGGTAATACACCTCGTACATGATCTACTATAATTCCATCTTTATTAACAAAAAATGTCGTCGGTAAAGAGAATACTTTATAATCTAGTCCAGCTACTCCGTCCATATCTAATAGAACAGGAAACTCAAACCCATAGCGATTAGCAAATGCGCTTGCTTCTTGTACTGGGTCACTAACAGTTGCATTCACCGCAAAAATTTCAACATCCTTTTTATATTTATCATACATATGAACTAAATCAGGTGCCTCCATTTCACACGGCCCACACCATGATGCCCAAAAATTAATAATATATGGTTTTCCCTTAGCATCATTTAACGACTGCAACTTTCCGTCTAATCCTTTTAATGTAATGCTAGGTGCTTTAAAACCGACTTGTGGTAATACTTCTTTCTCCTGTAACTCTGCTTGTTTCGCTTTTCTTTCCTTCTCTTCTTTCTTTGAATTATAAAAGTTACCCCCCGCCCAAACGAGTGCCCCTACTAATATAATAGCAATTATTTTCTTCACTTTTCTTCCTCCTCATTTTTAAAAACCTGTAAATCCACCGAATAGACGAATAAAGAATGCTGTAATTTTCGTCATTTGATTTGTATACAATAAAATACCCGTTACAATCATCATTCCACCGCCAATTTTCATCATGACATTGGCATATGTAACAATCCATTTTACCTTCCCAATAAAGAACGCCATCACGAAAAATGGAACCGCAAACCCAAGAGTATACGCTGTAATATAAAGAAGTGCCCCTTCAGGATTCGTCGCGCCAAGCATGAGTACAGCTGAAAATATCGGTCCAACACATGGCGTCCAACCCGCTGCATATGTCATACCGACTAAAATCGAGCGAATAAATCCAGTCGATTTACTTCTATACTGCACCTTTTTCTCTGCCATAAGCCACTGAGGCTGAAACAAGCCCGTCATAAATAGCCCCATTAAAACAATAAAAATCCCACCAATTTGTTGAATCAATTTTTGGTTAGATGAAAATGTTACTCCAATCCAACTTACCGATAAACCTAACGCGTAAAATATAACCGAAAATCCGATCATAAAAAATACTGTATGTATAATCGCTGATTTTTGCATAATCCCACGATTTTCTTTTAAATCTTGAATAGACACACCTGTAATATAAGATAAATAAGATGGATATAGCGGTAAAGAGCACGGTGATATAAATGACAATACTCCCGCCCCAGCCACAAGCCAAATTGTTAAATCTGCTGCATTCATTTTATTCCCCCTGAAACACTACAACGAGTAGTGTTTATTCTAAAAAAAAGAGGCTATATGCACTCTCCGACAATAAGTACAACCGACATACAGAATAAACCTACTGTTACATATACCGAATTCGTATGTAACGGAATAGTAAGCTTAACAACCTTTTCATTTAACACTTGCTCGATTCGTAAATTTATTGCTGTTTTTGCAAATAAAGCTGTAACACATCGATTTTCCATTGTCTTTATTTTAATTAATTTTAATAACGCGCTACCTAACTCAAGTGAGGATTCCATTTTTTGCATCGCATATTTATCAGCAGCTAGTTCCTGATACGTATGATATCGCTGTAACAACCCTTTTAATATTGGTATGTACATCATTCCTTCTGCTAATAGCGTAAAACAAAATAATTTTAGCGGATCCCAATTCTTTTGATGATATTCTTCATGGAAAATAATTGCATCCATTTCTTCATCTGAAAATGTTTGAAGCATCCCTTCTGACATGACAACTTTCGGACGAAATAGCCCAATTGTAAATGCCGCAACTTCCGTAGTCGGCAATATATATATTTGTTTTCCTTTTCGGATGAAAGGGATAAGTACTTTTTGTAATTTTTTACTATAGAAAAATTGTCGCCAAATTCTTTTGCACACGATTAATACAGTAAGTAATAATAATCCAGCGATTATTATACGAATCAGCGATAATTCTTTCATATGTTTTTCTAACTGGAACAAGCAAAATTTTGAAAGAAGGAACATCTTATTTTGAAACAGAAATGGATATGTAACGTAATACAGTAACAAGCTGAAAAAGAGGGTACTAACAATTACTGCTAACAATACGATTTTACGCATTTGCCATTTCATTTCATTAATCCTCTTTTTTTAACTGACTCAATTTGTCTTCTAACTTTTTTATTAAAGTCGGATCAGCCTGCTCTAACTCATCTAACATATGATTTACAACTAAATCTCCAAATTCCCCCATCAATTCCTGTGTCATTTTCTTCGTTTGATTGGATAAGAATTCTTCTTTCGTTTGTACAGCACGATATATGCCACTTCTTTTCACAGTCTGTTTTTCTAAGTGTAATTTCTCTACTAACCTGTTCATAACTGTCATAACAGTGTTAAAATTCACAGGTGATTCTTCACTTAATTTCTGCTGCACTTCTTTAATCGTAATACCATCGCTAGACCAAACAATCTCCATAATTTTTGCTTCAAGCGGTCCAAAGAAATGATTTAACCCGTGCTCATTTAACTTATAGTTTTGAGTAAACATTGTGCAACTCCCTTCACACTACGAATTGTAGTATAAATTAAATGAAAGGTCAAACGTAAATGATATATACGAAAATTAACTACCTATAAATACATAGGCTATTCCATTCATTTTAAACCTAATTTTTCTCCAAATGTATCAAAAAGGTACTGCTCTAATATTTGTACACTAAACTTCTCATTACGCCCAAGGGCAAATAATTCCCGATCTTTCGCTACGATAGTATCTAACGGAATAACTACATTATCCACTATTTTTACAATTTCGATTATATTACTTTTCACATTCACTTCTGTTTTAAATTCAACGTTTTCTAACACTATATGTGAACGTCTTCCTGATGCAAAAAAAGTAAAATTAGGATTTTTAACAACGCCAATTTCAGTCTCTAACGCATATAAATAGTGAAAAATTACATCTCTATGTCCATCTTTTATTATTTTTTCATCCTTCTCATCGTCTAAGTATTCTTTCAGCTTCGTTGTAAATTCAAATCGAAAATCCACTTTTTTCACGCTCCTTCTTTGTATTTCATATTAAATAAATATATTGAAATAATTTTACCATATTGTAATACAACTTCCTATTAAAAGTAAAAACTGTTTTAGAAAATCGCTATTATTTCCGATACCTTTTTAAAATATAAGTATAAATTCAATATGAATGAATGCGTCATTATATCTATTTAAACATATTTTTTCCATATTTTGAAACATTAGTATGAAATATTATATATCAATGAATGGTTTCTAATGCATTGGTATATATAGTCAGTAGTTTCTTTACTATTCCGATATACTTAAGCTATATTTTCTAATTATTGATTACATTACGGAAGGAATGTAACTC
This sequence comes from Bacillus sp. 196mf, assembly GCF_003217275.1. Classification (NCBI taxonomy): domain Bacteria; kingdom Bacillati; phylum Bacillota; class Bacilli; order Caryophanales; family Bacillaceae; genus Bacillus; species Bacillus sp. 196mf. The sequence continues at coordinate 536,349 of NZ_QJTG01000001.1, read as the reverse complement.
TCTTCTATCGAATTTTTATATAACAAAAATGATTAGGTGGTGCTTTACTATGAAATTAGCTGTCATTGGTGGCGGTGATTTACAAGATTCAAATCACTTGCCTATTAATGAACGCCTTATAGAATTAACAAATAAACAGTACCCAAAAATATTGTTTATTCCAACGGCTAGTCATGATGATGAAAGCTATATAAAATTATTTTTAGACACGTTTGAAAAACAATTACATTGTGAAGTACAAATTTTACGTACTACAACAGATTCACCTTCTAAGTATGAAATAGACGAGATGATTCATTCAGCCGATTTAATTTATCTAGGTGGCGGGAACTATATTCACATGCTTACGCAATGGAAAGAACATAGACTCGATGAAAAATTATTATTGGCTCTGCAACAAGGAACACTTATTGCTGGTTATAGCGCTGGTGCTATGTGTTGGTTCACGTCTAGTATCCGATCAGATTATGAAGGTTCTGGTTATATAGAAAGTAACGGATGGGGGATTGTTAATAAAAGATTTTGTCCACATTATAATCAATTAAACAGAATGAACGCCTTCCATTCCTTTTTACAAAATCATCAAGGGAATATAGAAGGAATTGCACTCGAGGATAATTGCGCTTTATATATTACAGAAGAATCCTTTGAGATTATCGGTGAACCGGAAAAAGCGTGGGAGTTTTATATGAGTGATAAAACACTCATTAGACAACATTTTGATATCACTTTAAAAAGCTATTTGTAAACCTGCACTTACGAAAAAATGTCCCTAAGTCTAATAACTTAGGGACATTTTTTCTATTTAACTAACTAATCGTGTAATTCGTTTCTTTTGCCATGAAAGCTTATAATATGCATACTGTAATATTAAGCTGACAATAAATGCTGCTGGATACCCGATCCAGATGCCTTCTATTCCAAGACTTGTATGGTAAGAAAGATAATATGCTACGGGTACTTCTACAAGCCAAATTGAAACAACTCCAATAACAGTTGGCCAAAGTACTGTACCGCTCGCTCGCATTGTCGCACTAATAATTTGTGCATGACCGAAAATTAAATAACTCCATAACGTAATCATAACTAAGCTATGAGCAATTTCAATTGTAGTTTGACTCGTTAAAAATAGTGATAAGATGTCTCTTGAGAATAAGTAAATAAGAGATATTAACACACCACCGATGACGTAGTTCATAATAATTCCAGCCTTCACAACTTTCTGCAATCGATCAAATTGATTCGCACCAATCGATTGTGCCGCAAAAATGGAAACTGTAATACCAAGGCTAACTGCTGGCATTTGTACATAACTTGCAACTTGATTCACAACGCCGTAAGCAGCTGTTGCATCCGAACCGTAACGATTTACAAATGCGATTACGGCAATCTCAGATAATGATACTAATATCATATTTATACTTGCTGGTATACCGAGCCTTAGCAATAGCTTTAATAACTCCCCATCCATTCGAAGGTATTTTCTAACCGTGCCATCTAGTTGTAATGGGTGATTTTTCTTCTTTAAATACACAAGCATGACAATAAACGTAATAACTGTAGATATAACAGATGCATAGGCCGCTCCATACACATCTAATTTCGGAGCTCCTAACCATCCAAAAATAAGAACTGGTAATAAAATCATATTTAGCGCTGTACTTACAATTAAAAAGTAAAATGGCGTTTTAGAATCTCCTGTACCTCTCATAAATGTTGTATATGCGAAATATAAAAATAATACTGGCATCGATATAAATAAAATCCGTGCATAATGTACACTTATTTCAATAATATTTTCTGGCGTTCCCATTAGACGCATAATATCCATCGCAAAAATACTGCCTATTATCGCCAACACAACTCCAATAATAAAGGTAAACGTCAACGTCGTACCAACGATAGCTTTTAAACGATCTTCGTTTTTAGCACCAAACGCCTGACCAATTAAAATAGAGCTTCCTGAACCGATACCAATTACAAATGAAACGAGCAAGAAAAATAATGGGAAGAATGCTGATATAGCCGCTAAATCATTAACTCCAAGCCATCTTCCTACTACTACCATACCAAATAATTGTCCAACTGATTGTAGTACATTACTTAATAATAACGGTACTAAAAACATCGACATCGATTTCCAAATCGGTTTACTCTCACTTTCCAACTTATGTGACTCCGCACCTTCTTTATTGTTATCTGCAGGTGGTTTCAAATTTCATTTCTCCTTTTATTAAACATCTATTTTCAATCTCTATCTCTTTGTATAGTTGTTATAATACTGTGCTTCTATTCATTTTCTTTTCGTATGATTATAACTTCACCCAATATTGACTTCCATCGGCTGTTCGATCTAAAAATCCATATTCGATTAAATATCTTCTTAATGTTACAAAATCAGGGTATACATTTTCTATCACTGTATTTACTTCTTTTTCAGTATACTTTTTATTACTATCAAACTTCTTCACTAAATGGCGCAATATAATTAATTTACGCTTTTGTTTCTTCGGAAATTTAGAGAGAGGTCCATCTAATCCTTCTGTAAAATGAGCTTTTAATACTTCATCATTTTCTTCTTCCGTAATATTGTATCGATCATCCACCATCGTTGCTGTTCTATGAATTGGCACAAATTTCGTTTGTACTTTTGATTTTTCTTCTGATAATTCCATTAGCGCTAAAAATACTTTTGATTGCTTCATTTTCTCTCGCAGTGTAAATCGATGATTACGAATTGTTGATGTACTTCCGCCATCCATCTCTTTTACAATTTCTTTATCATTCAGTCCCATATGGAAAAACTGAACCATTTTCTTTTGTAAATCCGTTAAACCAGTAAATTTCTTATCCATATTTAACAAATAATCAAACATAGACGTATGCTCATTTTGAATATGCAATTGGACGAACTTCTCTGCTTCATACAAAATTTGGTTATCTTGATAAATAACACCTTTAATAAATGTTTCACCACAAGCTAAGCAAATGTACTCCTCTTTTTCTTCATCAAACACATACCCTTTCTTTAATTCCTCTATTGACGCATCCCAAAACTTCTCTGAAATATCACTCATACTAAACACTCCTTTAAAATGTTTATTTAAAACCAAACAAATCAGCATAACGTTTATTACCACTTCACTATCTTATCACAACGCAAACAAACATTTCAATGTTTCGTTTACCCATTTTATAAACTTTTATAAAAACATCTAACAATAGGGTTTAATACAACGAAAAGCGAATATGTTTATACAAATTCATTTTATAGGATGTGAAATAGAACATAAATATTCTTCAAGACCCTTAGTTTACCGTTAAACAAATTGCACAGAATACATATGCGATTAGTGAATATGGAACTGGTATTCACTCATTCCAAAACTTCAGTATTCAATTTTAACTACAAAAAAGATGTTTTCGTATAAGAAAACATCCTTTACTTTTTATATATTCTATTTACAGTCTCTACTAAAACCTTACTTGCTTGTACAAATGTATGCTTTCGATTTCTATCTTCAACAAATTTATTAGCACAACTACTCATAATCATCATACAACTAATTATGACTAACGCTATCTTTCTATTCTTGTAAGTCACTTCATGCCACTCCACTATTACAAAACTTCTTTTGAATTTATCCCATCAAGAAATTTTACATGAATAATAAAACGTGTGAATATGCAATTCTGCATATTCACACGTTTTATCACAATGTTATGATTTAATTTAGTTAAAGAACAAGTATACCGAGGTGACTAACTTGAAGTTTAAAGCGAAAAAAAATCCATTCCACGTCATTTTCATTACATTATTTATAATTATTTTTTTCGTTTCGTTATTCTTCCAAAATGAAAATTCTATTTTTTTCACTCTCATGATGCTATTAAATATCGTGAACCTTTCTTCATTCTATTTCTCTCACTACAACGTAACGGAATCATCTCTTGTTGTAAAACACGGTTTCATACTTCGTACTGAAATCCCATTTAAAGACATTCGCCATATTAAGTACTCTGGCAAAAAACTTCGTTCAAAAAAATGGACTAGGCAACAATTAGAAATTAATTATAATTTATTTGACTCAGTGACCACTTTCGTACCACAAGAAGAAGAAAAATTCATTTCACTCTTAAAAGAGAACTGCCCACAGATGAAAGTAATGAATACGCCTGCTAACAAATAATATATTTTGAAGCTTGCATTATTGCAAGTAGATGAAACTTAAAAATGAACATCAAAAAAGCCAAGATTCTATACTAAGAATCTTGGCTTTTTCTATTACTCTTTTGGAGCAATCATTTTCTTTGGATCTACAATTTCATTAAATTGCTCTTCTGTTAGTAGTCCAGATTGCAACGCTGCTTCTTTTAAAGTTAATCCTTCTTTATGAGCATGCTTCGCAATTTTCGCTGCATTTTCATATCCGATATGTGGGTTTAGCGCTGTTACAAGCATTAGTGAACGATTCACATTTTCATTAATTACTTCTTCATCTGCTTCAATACCAACTGCACAATTGTCATTAAACGAAACAATTGCATCCGCTAATAAGTGAGCTGATTGTAAGAAGTTATAAGCAATAACAGGTTTAAATACATTTAACTCAAAGTTACCTTGGCTCGCAGCAAATCCGATTGTTGCATCATTCCCCATTACTTGCGCTACAACCATCGTTAACGCTTCACTTTGCGTTGGATTTACTTTACCTGGCATAATAGAGCTTCCCGGTTCATTTGCTGGAATAATAATTTCTCCAAGACCACTACGTGGACCACTTGCAAGCCAACGTACATCGTTAGCAATCTTCATTAGATCCGCAGCTAATGCTTTTAATGCACCGTGAGTATATACAACTTCATCATGGCTCGTTAATGCATGGAACTTATTTGGTGCAGAAACAAATTGTTTACCTGTAAATTGACTAATTTCCTCTGATACCATCTCACCAAATTTAGGATGAGCATTAATACCTGTTCCAACCGCAGTTCCACCAATTGCTAACTCTTTCATATATGTATTGCTCTCTGCAATCATACGCTCTGTTTTTTCAAGCATACGGTGCCATCCGCTAATTTCTTGCCCTAAAGTTAACGGCGTTGCATCTTGTAAATGTGTACGACCAATTTTTATAATATGTTCAAATGCAGTTACTTTTTCTGCTAAAGTTTCTTTTAATTTCGTAATTGCTGGTAATACGTGATTTTCTACTGCGATTACACAAGCTACATGAAGCGCCGTTGGAAATGTATCATTTGAACTTTGTGACATGTTCACATCATCATTCGGATGAATATGTACGTCAGATCCCTTCTCTTTCAAAATTTGATTCCCACGATTTGCAATTACTTCATTCACATTCATGTTTGACTGTGTACCACTACCTGTTTGCCATACGACAAGCGGAAAATGTTCATTCCATTTCCCTGCAATCACTTCATCCGCAGCTTCTACAATTGCTTCTGCTTTTTCTTCTGATAGCTTTCCTAATTTTTGATTGCTAAGCGCTGCACTCTTCTTTAAAATTGCAAATGCTTTTACAATTTCAAGCGGCATTTGCTCTGTTCCAATTGGAAAGTTTTCTTTACTACGTTGTGTTTGTGCTGCCCATAATTTATCAGCTGGAACTTTTATTTCTCCTAATGTATCTCTTTCAATTCTGTACTCCATGTTTTCATCCCCTTGAAAATATAATACCTACATCTCTTATAATAACAGACTTTCTCTTAAATGATAAGAATTCTCACTCTTATATATAGATATTCTATATTTATTTTAAAAAATTCCTCTTGACCTAAACTTAAGTTTAGGCTGTATCCTTTCCATTGTAACCTACTATAACACTACTGGAGGAATTCAATATGAAAAAATATGCTTTTATAACAGGTGCGAATAAAGGAATTGGATATGAACTTGTTCGTCAATTAGCAGAAAAAGATTACCACGTATTTTTAGGTGCTCGTAATGAACAACTTGGACAACAAGCCGTAGAATCTTTAAATGTTTCAAACGTTTCCTATATTCAAGTAGATATTTCAAATTCACAATCCATTCAAGAAGCAACAAAGAAAATTTACGAAACGACTGACCACTTACATTTATTAATTAATAACGCAGGCATAGCGCTAGACTTCAATACGCTACCTAGTGAATTAAATATTGAAACTTTACGCCAAGGATTTGAAGTTAACTTTTTTGGAACTTTCCAAATGATGCAAGCCTTTTTACCATTATTAAAGAAATCAAGCAACAGTAAAATCATAAATGTAACAACTGACATGGCCTCACTAACAATGTTTGCTAATGGTGAAACACATCCAATTAATACACTAGGATATAATTCTTCCAAAACAGCTATTAATGCTTTAACATTAGCTTTTAGTAAAGAATTTGCCACTAACGGTCCAGAAGTATTTGGAGTAACTCCTGGTTTTACAACTACGGATCTTAATGGAAATTCCCCCGGTGGCCATACAACCACTGAAAGTGCTAAAATTATTATTAAATATGCATTAAGTGAAACAAACTATAATGGTAAAATATTTAACAAAGATGGCATTATACCTTGGTAATAAAAGGATGAATGATATGTATTATACAATTGGGCAAGTCGCCAAAATGCAACACTTAACTATTTCTCAAATACGTTATTACGATAAACAAGGACTGTTTCCTTTTCTGCAAAGAAACGAAAAAGGAGATCGAGTTTTTGATGAAGAAGCACTGAAATATTTAGAGATGATTTTGTGTTTAAAAAACACTGGTATGCCAATTCAAAAAATAAAACAATTTATCGACTGGTCTATGGAAGGAGAATCTACCATCCTTCAAAGGTTAGAATTAATGAAACAACAGGAGACCAATGTCTTACAGCTCATTCAAGACACTGAAAAAAACTTAAAAAAGATACAACAAAAAATTGCTAAATATGAGAATGAAATAACTTCAGAAAATGCTATTAAAAAATAAAAAAATCACCTTCTACATATTGTAGAAGGTGATTTTTATTTTATGATGCTTGCTTTCCTTTATCTGCATCATCTACATACCAGATGAATTTGCCTGTATATCCGTAAATAACTGCTAAAATTAACGATACGAAGCTTAACCACATAAACGGAACGTATGAGAACGTTGCTACACCTAAAATACCAGCCATAAAAATACCATTATCAGACCATGGAACCATACCTGAAGTTAACGTTCCACCTACTTCTGAGTTACGTGCTAATACACGACGGTCTATTTTTAATTTATCATAGCTATCTTCCATAATTTTTGGTGTTAAAATTAGTGATACATACATCGCACAACCAAATATATTAGCTAAGAATGCCACGATTAATGTAGACAATGTTACATTACCTGCAGAATTTAATTTCTTCTCAAATTTTGATACGATTACTTTTAAAACACCTAGTTTTTCAAGTAATCCACCAAATCCTAAACCGAAAATAATAACGGCTACTGAGCCAAGCATGCCGTTAATTCCACCACGGTTTAATAACTTGTCAACAAACTCAACACCAGATTGAATTGAGAATCCGTTATAAGCTGTTCCAATCGCCTCTCCAAAGTTCATCCCTTGGAAAAGAGTTGCCCAAATTGCACCAATTAAAGCTCCCATTGCAATTGTTGGCATAGACGGTTTCTTCATCGCTAATAGAACGATAACAATGACCGCTGGAATAAGCATCCATATTTTAATATCAAATTGCTTTAATAAAGCTTCTTTTAAAAATTCTACTCGATTCAAATCTACATTATCGCCGCCATACATCCAACCAGCTACAGTAAACATAATACTAGTAATAATATAAGCCGGAACATCTAATACGAGCATAGCTCGAACGTGAGCAATAACATCTACTTTCGCCATAGAAGCTGCAAGAACTGTGCTATCAGAAAGTGGTGATAATTTGTCGCCGAAATAAGCTCCTGAAAGAACTGCACCAGCAACAAGCGGAAGTGGTAAACCAAGTCCTTCACCAATCGCCATCATAGCAATACCTGCTGTTCCCACTGTTCCCCAAGATGTTCCTGTTGCGATAGAAGTTATAGAACAAATAATTAATGTTGCTAATAGGAATATGCTAGGGTGAATAAATTCTAATCCATAATAGATTAATGTTGGTACTACCCCACCAGCAATCCATGTTCCAATTAAAGCACCTACTGCAACTAAAATCAGTATTGCTTCTAATCCGTTAGAAATCCCTTTCGTAATTGCATCTTGCAATTCTTGATAACGAAATCCTAATCTTAATCCAAGCGCAATTACTAAAAACCATGAAATAAATAGCGCTAATTGAATTGGGAGATCAAAAATCGTTTGGAAGGAAAAGACAACAGCAAGAAATAGTAATAAAAGAACTATGATTTCTAGCATCGATGGTAATCTTACACTTTTCATTTTTTTCTCTCCTTACAAGTCGATAACATGACGTATGTCGTCTTACATGTATGTAATATACAATTAGCGAAGACAAAACAAAATTTTCATATTATTTCGATTTATTTTTCCAGTATAATATATTCACAACCCTTTCTATTGTAAAAGTAGATTACGTTTTTCGCAATGAAAAATATAAAAAATGTTGTATTTTTATTTATCCCGATATTTTCGGTCAATAAGACCCTTGTATCAAAATTTAGTAAGTGCAAAGTACCTAGTTAAGAAATTAACTACTATAAAATCCCGGATTGATATGAACGTATTAAAGCTTTATTTTATTTACAAGGAACAATCCCATACTAACTTTTTTAATATTTGCTGCAACAAAACTTTTTACAACTATCTTAACTTTTTAATTCACACCATTATTTTCTACATAAAAAATAGGGCACACATCATAAAAATGATGCATGCCCTACCTTTATTTATACATATTTTGTATTTCTTCTTTATTTTTAAGTATTTCTTCAAACTTATCACTACAACCCTTCGGAAATAACACTCCCAGTCCATATGAATGCGCAAATTGAAAATGAGGATACTTCGCTTTTACCTCATCCCAAAACTTATATACGCCGAAATCACCACTTCTAACTTCAATATCATGAAATAATACAATACCGTTTTTCGCGACTTTCGGTAGCCATGTATTATAATCGTGAGAAACAGCTTCATACGTATGATAGCCATCAATATGCAAAAGATTTATCGTTTCATCTTGAAACCGCTCTACAGCATCATCAAAAGTAGATCGAATTAAATTTCCTATATTAAGGTAGTTATCGCTCACTACTTTTTCTACTATTTGAAAAACCCCTTCTCCATATGGACCTGTATGCCCATCTCCAGCCCAAGTATCTACTGCAAAGCATTTAGTCGATAACCCTCCATCTTTTACTCCTTGACAAAAACTGAAGAAAGAAGCACCTAGATGTGTACCTAACTCAACTAAAGTTTCTGGTTTTTCAAATCGTACTAAGTCATATGCAAAATCTAAATGTCCACTCCACGCAGATTGTGACCGAATAATAGGACTAAATGTTTCAAATTCAAATGATGGTTTATGAGTAACCCAGTTCATCGCATAACTCCTTCTGCACATATTTTTAACAAACCAAATTACTCTTATCTTTATTTTTTTATCGCCATGATTATGATTCTATTTCATGAAAATATGAAGAATTTATTCTTTTCTATTGAGGTAAAGCATCATATACATATGGGTCAGTTGGCTTATTAATTTTCTTGATTTTGTTTACTTTTACAAGTGGAAAGACTGTTCCTTTATATGTCGTTCCACCTAATAATCCTGTTATTTCCACCCATGTTTCTTCTGGAATTTTTTCAACATTTTGCCCGGTAACAATCATCCCCCAGACTGATGCATCCGCAATACAACAAGTTATGCCATATCGAGCCACTACTGTTTTATTACCCGTCACATCTTTATCCTTATATATAAACCCTAAGAATGTAATTTCTTTCCCTTTAAACCAATTAACATTTTGACCAATTACATTCATTGTTTGAACATAGTCCTTATCCTTTACTTGTAGTTTACGCTGTCCTAACATACTTTTTACTACTTGCTCTTCCGTTTTATAAGTCGTTGATAAATTTGATGTTTCTTCTGGATCAACGGATACTTCTCGCCCATCAAAATTAACCTGTTCCCCCTCTTTTTCATTCCTTTCCAGACTTCTCGACTGTACACTTTGATTCATACCCCTTTTTCCTGCTAAACTTCCATCAATTGTTACACTTCCAAAGAGAAAAGCACTAACTATCGGAACGACAAATAAAACATATACAAAGAAACTTTTTATCCCTGATTTTGATGTTGTATGATGTTTACAACAATTACAATCATGCTGTTTCTCTCTTCCATCTCCCCAAACTTGTACAGTACCAAAAATTAAAATTACTACAAAAGCTATATACGTAAATTTGATCATTTTTGGAGCGATAAAATTATAAATATTACCTGTTACAAGTAGTTTAAATAAGAGCATTGCTAAACCAATTAAAATAATGCCACGTATATAGCGATGATACGCCTTCTGCTCCTCTTTCTCCATTCTTTCTCACCTCCTATAACATTATGATTTGCAGGATGGTATACACAGATGCAATGACAATTCCTATCAAAAAGAATACAAATCTCTTTTGAAAATATGCAAATAGCATTAACGTATTTTTCATATCAAGCATAGGCCCAAATACAAGAAATGCGAGAAGTGCCTTTACCGAGAAAACATGTCCAAAAGATGCCGCTATAAAAGCATCGGCTGCAGAGCAAATTGATAAAACATAACCAAATCCCATCATAATAAAGGGGGCAATTACTTCGTTATGTGCTACTGCATCCAGTACATTCCGATCAAAAAACGTTTGAAATACACTTGCTAAAAAAGCACCAATCAATAAATACTTACCAGTATCAAAAAACTCATCTACAATATGATTCATAACATCTTTCCAACTCTTTTTATTGCTTGTTTGAACTGAAACCTCTACGTCTTTTAAAACATTTCTTTCGCGATAGCAATAATACACAATTAGACCTATGAATAGAGCAACTAAAATTGTTATCCCAAAGCGTGCATATACTACGTAATCATTTTTTGGAAACGCATATACAGTAGATAAAAGAACAACTGGATTCATAATGGGTGCACTCAGTAAAATAACAATGCCTACATGAAGTGGTAACCCCTTTTGAATGAGCCTTCTTACAATTGGTATAATGACACATTCACACATTGGAAAAAGAACTCCCACAAATACTGCCGGAATCATTGCAACAATCGGAGATTTCGGCATTACTTTTTGAATCATATCTTCCGTCACAAACACTTGAATACATGAAGAAACAATTACCCCTAATAAAATAAAGGGTATTGCTTCAAAAATGATACTTAAAAATACTGTATTCACATTTAACCATTCCTGTGGCATATTTTTGTGCAAATTTGCTAGACTTGTAAAATCTACAAAAAATAATAAAAAGAGAAACATAGCGATAAGAGCTATGCCTACTAATTCTTTTGAAACTCTATTAAAGACCAAGCTTCTCGCCTCCATTTTATTTATATGTAAACATGTGCTTGTCCAAATGCTTCATACTACAGCACAAATTTTATAGTCTATTTCTATTCTTAAATCGTAATCATTATGATTTATTCTTGCTTTTTCTTTTCCCATCGTTTAACATAAAGCGTAATCATTACGATTTAAAGGAGAGATCATTTCATGAAAAAAGTACCTATCACTGTATTAAGTGGTTTTTTAGGATCTGGAAAAACTACCTTACTACATCACATTTTGACTAATAAGAATAACTTAAAAGTAGCTGTCATCGTTAATGATATGGGCGAAGTAAACATTGATGCATCTCTTATAAAAAAGGGTGGTTTTTCACGTACGGAGGAAAAACTAGTAGAAATTCAAAATGGCTGTATTTGTTGTACACTACGAGAAGATTTAATGATAGAAGTGAATCGTCTTGTTGAAAATGGTGATATTGACTATATTATTATTGAATCTTCTGGTATAAGTGAGCCTATTCCAGTTGCTCAAACGTTTACTTATACAGACGAAGTTCTTAACATTGATTTAACGAAAAATTGCCGCCTCGATACGATGGTTACAGTTGTAGATGCAAATAGATTTTGGGATGATTTTGCAGACGGAGAAAGTTTATTAGACCGAAAACAAGCAATCGATGAAAATGATACCCGGGAAGTTATTGATTTATTAATAGATCAAATTGAGTTTGCAAACGTAATTATTCTTAATAAGATAGATTTACTAGAAAAAGAAGATGTGATAGAGCTTCATCATTTACTAAAAAAATTAAATCCTAATGCAAAAATTCTTGAATCTTCGTTTAGCAAAGTACCATTACAAGAAATTTTAAACACAAATCTATTTAATTATGAAGAAGCTAGTCAATCGGCCGGCTGGATACAAGAATTAAATAGTGAACATCATACACCGGAAACGGAAGAATACAGTATCAATTCCTTTGTTTACCGTCGCAAATATCCTTTCCATCCCGAGCGCCTTATGAATTGGCTAGAAAAATGGCCTTTAGATGTTGTAAGAGCGAAAGGATTCTTCTGGCTCGCATCTCGTAATAATATGATAGGGCTTCTATCTCAAGCAGGTTCCTCTATTACAATTCAAGGAGCCGGTGAATGGATAGCCGCATTACCTGAAACTGAAAGAAATCAAATGATTGCAGAAGAACCAGAAGTATTAAAAAACTGGGACGAGCGATATGGAGATCGAATAACTGAGCTCGTATTTATCGGTATTGATATGAATCGTTCTGTGATTGAACAATCATTAGATGATTGTCTATTAACAGAAAAGGAAATGGGACAAAAGTGGAATACATTTATTGATCCTATTCCGGCTTTTACTTATACTTCATAATAATTAATAAAAGGCTTCAGTAGAATGAAGCCTTTTTATTTTATAGCACTCTTATTTAATAGGTTTGCTTTAATTATAAATACAACTGTACCTAAAACAATTAATATAGCATATATGATACTAACTACATCACCTATTTTTTCTAAGCTAAGCGATAATATTATAGTAGCAACTCCGACTATATAAGAAAATGCTCCTGAAAGCTTCGCTAATTTATTTTTATCTCCAACAAACGTTTCTTCTTGATATCCTGCTAACAAAAACAACCTCTTTTTCACATGTATTTGATACACTAAAAAAATGATAAGTAACCCAACAAATAAACAAACTAAAAATCCAGCTAACATATACTCCCCCTCCTCTACAATATTTTACTATACATAAAAAATTAGAAATTTCAGTTTATTAACGAGTCATTCTGTGATATATTGCATATTGTATTCAATTTATATTTTTAGAAAGGAGAATTTTAGATCATATGGATTCAAATCGATTAAAAGGAATTATAATGGTCATAATCGGTGCTTGTTTATGGGGCTTGTCTGGTACAGCTGCACAACAACTTTTTCAATATGACAATGTTTCAACCGAATGGTTAGTTACGATCCGTTTACTTATATCTGGAATTATTTTGCTCATTATTTCCTCATTCGGAACGAGAAAAAAAGAGATATTTGGCATTTGGAAACAAAAATCTAATGCTATTAAAATGATTTTGTTTGGTCTATTCGGTATGCTTGCTGTACAGTATACGTATTTCTCTTCAATTAAAGAAGGAAATGCTGCCGTGGCAACATTATTACAATATTTAGCTCCTATATTCATCACTGTATACTTACTTTTCAAATGGAACGTTCGTCCATCAAAAATTGATTTCATTTCAATTACCCTTTCATTAGTAGGTACTTTTCTCTTACTAACAAACGGGTCTGTTCATAACTTGGCTGTTTCTACACCAGCTATTATTTGGGGTGTTTTATCTGGATTATCTCTCGCTTTTTATAGTTTATATTCAAAGGAATTGTTAGAAAAATGGTCTTCCTCCGTTATCGTTGGATGGGGCATGATTATTGGGGGTATTGGTGTAACGATTGTACACTTTATTTCTACAAACGAATTCATTTTATTATCAACTATGAAATATGTAAAACTAAGTACCCTACCGCTCATCACATTTGTCGTCATTTTCGGGACACTTATTGCCTTTTATTTATACTTAGACAGCATACGATACCTGACTCCGAAAGAAACAACATTATTTGGTTGCACAGAACCACTCGCAGCTATTATTTCTTCTGTACTTATATTGCACGTGCCATTTCAATCTTTTCAGTTATTAGGCGCTTTTTGTGTCATTGTAATGGTGCTCATCTTAAGCCAAAAACCGGATGAAGGGAAACAAAAATTAAAGCTTGTTCATGCAAAAAAGGAAAATATACAATGAAAGGATTGAATTCACTATGCCTGTCCCTCAAAATTATAAAAAACCAGGAAGAATTTCAGCAAAATCACTCGTTTTAAATCAACTACAAAATTGGATTATTGAAGGTGTACTGAAGCCCAATGAAAAAATTAATGATGGGGAATTGGCTGAGGCACTAGGAGTAAGCAGAACACCTGTAAGAGAAGCACTTCAAATATTAGAGCTTTCTGGATTAGTGGAAATGGTACCAGGGCAAAAAACGAAAATTGCTCCTATTAAGTTAGACGACGTATCTATCATTTATGAAACGATGGCTGGTCTTCACTCTATTATAGGAAAGCAAGCTCTTCAAAACATTACAGACGCTGATATTCAACTACTTTCTGAAATAAATGATCATTTTCAGCACTCTATAGAGAAAAAAAACGCAAAACAAGCTTTAGAATTAGATATACAATTCCACAATACAATTTCTTCTATTGCTAAAAACCAATATATTGAACCCTTTCTAGAAAATATGCAACTTCACGTTTTACGTCTTGAATATTTGTTTTTCCAAAACTTTGTTCCGGCAAGTCAATCTATTGAAGAACATCACTCTATCATTCAAGCATTACAGAAGCAGGACGAAAAACAAATGGAACAAATAATGACCCAAAACTGGCTCCGTCCCATGAAAGAAATACAAAAAATAATTTCTACGAAATAAAAAGAGAGCTGGTTACACAAAATCGTAACCAGCTCTCCTTTTACTAATCTATATAGCTATGCCTGGATATTCGCATAATCTTCCATATCTTCGTACTCTTTTTCCAATTCCTCTAAAGACAGCTCGTATAATTGTCGGTCGCGAATCTTAAACACACCTGCTCCAATTAACTCATCAATTAAATGCCTCTTACGATTTTCAACAGCAAAACGGAGTTGACTACTCATCTTTTAAAAAACTCCTTTCTACGATCGTTGAAAATGATAATCTTTATCAATTACCACTTTTGATTATAAAAGATGACTCTTTATAAGTAAAGTAATTTCATGAAATATTTACCTTGCAAAGTATTTGTGGCCACATTATATATATGTATGCCGTGCGAAAAATGTTATGACACTTTTTCTTATCCTTTTTCTTTCATACTTTGCAAGTTGTCTCATCATGATTAAATTCACCATCTATTTCTACTTGAATGGTGACATGTTCTACATGAAATTTCTCCTTTAATACATACGTAGCCTCTTTTAATATACTTTGCGTTTCATTCCCTTTAATAATAAGATGACATGTTAATACTTGAAAATCTGATGTGACAGACCATATGTGCAAATCATGAACTTCTTTGACAATCGGAATATTTAATAACGTACTTTTTACCTCTTCAACATTTATGTGCTGTGGTGCACCTTCCATTAATATATGAACCGTATCACGTGTTACACGCCATCCACTAATAATGACTAAAATAGACACAAGAATACTAGCAATCGCATCTGCAGCAGTCCATCCGAAAAATTTAATAAGTAACGCAGCAATGATCGCTCCGACGGAACCCAATAGATCGCCTAGTACGTGCAGGAAAGCACTTCTTAAATTCAAATTACCTTTCACATCTCCGCCTCTCATTAATATCCAAGCTGATAAAATATTAATAAGCAGACCAAGGACTGCAATAATGAGCATCCCATTACTAGCAATCTCAACTGGTTCTTTAAAACGACGGATTGCTTCAATAAAAATGTATACCGAAATGACAATAAGAACGACACCGTTACATAATGCTGCTAACATTTCGACTCGCTTATATCCATATGTTTTCACAGTTGTTGCTGTTTTTTCTCCGAGCTTAAACGCAAGTAAACTTAAAGCTAAAGATACTGCATCACTTAGCATATGCCCCGCGTCAGATAGTAGTGCTAAGCTATTTGTTACAAATCCACCAATAACTTCTGCAATCATAAAACTTGTTGTTAGTAGGAAGGCAATTAGTAACGCCTTTTTATTTTTTGAATGACCATGATCATGCGAATGTCCCATACTTATACTCCTTTAAGTACAATATCTGTATGTTAGTATGAAACAAACTCCCCATCTTTATCCCGAATCGACTGATTGTAAACGCCCGCTTCCTCTGTATACACACTTCGCTATTTTTTAGACAATCCCTTTTTCTCAAATAAAACAAGACTACTTCTTTTTTATTTTCATATTGTTTACTAATGAAAGAATTTTAAGGAGGTTACTTAAATGAAACGTTTATTTCTCTGTATGGAACGTGAACTTGTTGTAGTGAAAGAACAATATGATAACTATGAAACGACTTACCACTTACAAAATATGCAACCTACCTGTATCGCTGTTGATCCGTTCCACCCAAACCGTGTATATTGCGGAACATTTGGACGAGGTCTATGGTTAAGTGACGATAGCGGGGATTCATGGAGACCAATTGGAGATTCTTATCGTTACTTTGATTTCCCTAAAGAAGATGGTATTTTACACTCCTCTATCACTTCCATAACAATAAGCTCAAATGAACAAGTGAACGGATATGGGGTCGTTTATGTCGGCACAGAACCGAGCGCTTTATTTCGCTCTGAAAATGGTGGTGAAACGTGGACTGAACTTAAAAATATGAAATCATTATTATCTTCTTATACGTGGGCTTTCCCGCCTAGACCTTTTACCCATCACGTACGCTGGATTACAGTTGATCCAAACAACCCTAATACAATACACGTTTCAATCGAAGCTGGTGCTGTTATTCAAAGTAATGATAAAGGGCATACATGGATTGATAAAAAATTCGGTGCTCCTATCGATGCTCATCAATTACTTATGCACCCTGAAGCACCAAATCGTCTTTATGCATCATGTGGTGACGGATTTATGGGCGGACCTGATCGTGCTTATCTTGAAAGTTATAACAATGGAAACAGCTGGATCTCATGTAGTGAAGGACTTGAACATCATTATTTATACAGCATGGCAATTGATCCAGCTGATTGCAATACGATTCTCGTTTCAGCTGCACCGAGTGCTGATCTGGCTCATCACCGTATCCCTTATGAATCTTATATTTATCGAAAAACGAAAGATACTCCGTTCCAGCAAGTACAACAAGGACTACCATCTGCAATCGGTACAGTCATTTCGATGTTTGCGACAAACAAGGCTGAACCACATACGTTTTACACGTTAAATAACAATGGCGTCTTTCAATCCAATGATAGCGGCGAATCGTGGGAACAACTAAATATTCCGTGGAAAGATGAATACAAAACGCAGCATCCGCATGCATTGCTCGTTACTAGTTCTTAACGAAAAAAAGACTGCCTAAATGGTTTTAGGCAGTCTCTCTTTTATTTCTTTAAATCAATGACAATATCATCTAACACAATATCTTTACTCTTCGCTTCTTTTTTCGGCACTTCTATTTTCTTCTCTTTCCCATTCACATACTCTACTCCACCATGATTTTCAGGTGTATGTACTCGCAAGTGCACGCGAGGTGTAACGATAAGCTTTGTTGCATTTTCGTTTAACTTTTGGAATGTAGAACTCCAACTACTTTTGTGCGGTTCTGCTACTGTACTAGTTCCGCCATTTCCTTCACCAGCATATTTATTTCCTAAATCATCTTTTATTTCTAATTCCACATCAGCGCTATCCCATATACTTCTTAATACTTTAGATTCTTCCTGATTGAAAAAAACGATAAATGACATCGGAGTTACTTCCATTTTGTCTATATTTACTTTTATTAATTCATTTTCAGAAACCCTATTAACCTTTACTTCTTTACTCTCCATTGCTTTTAAACTAAGTGCGAAGTTCCAATTCCCCTTAATTGAATTACCTTTATAATCCAACTCAATCTCTTCCATATTCCACCAAACGTTTGCAACATCTAACCTTTTACTACTATTACCACTCATCGTAGTCATACCTACGTACTTTTTCTCTCCAACTTTTGTAACGTTCGAACTACCTCCTCCGCCATTAAAGCCCCTAACTTGCGGACTTCCAAATGGGAACGGTTTCTCTCCTAAATCTTTTTCGCTTTCAATAGAATATGTGATTGTAATTGTTCTACCATCAAACACAGCATCATTAATGGTAACCTTAACTCCATTACTCTCTCTCGTCATATTCAACTCAGTCGAAAATTCTTTATAATTTTCATATAACCCTGTTCTACCATTATCTAAAAATCGGAATATGTCACCGACAATTGGCAATCCCCCCGCATATGTAGGAAATCCGATACCGAGTGTTGCAACTGATAATCCTACTAAAATAGATGCAGCAGCGACACCTTTTTTCCAACTTTTCATCTTTTTCTTCGTACGTATCGATTGTTTTACATTTCGTTTTACTTTTTCCTTTTCAATTTCAGAAGCCTCAATTTCTTCTAGTTCTTTTTCATCTATATCAATATCATTTAACAGTTCATAAATGTCTTTCATATCGCACTACCTCCAAAACTAATATTCGTAGCATTTTGTTGTAGTTTCTTTTTCCCACGGTACACTCGATTATCAATTGCTGCCCGAGTTAATCCTAACTTGTCACCTATTTCCTCTGTCTTCATACCAAGTAAATATTTCATAATGAACACCTTTTGATCTAGCGGTTCTAATTGATTAATGAGCTTCAATAATTCTTCCCTATCTTCCATAACGATTAATTCGTCTTCTGCTGATTTTTCTGTACTAATATGAAACTCATCTGAAATGATTTCTACTGTTTTAGTCGATTTCCGGTAATAATCAATTGCTTTAAACTTTGCAATCGCTGCAATCCACTTTTTAAAATCACTCGGCTCTCCATGAAATTTATTTGCGTTATTCCAAATGGAAAGAAATATATCGTTTATACATTCCTCTATGAGTCCATCATTTTGAATTGGAAGTAGAACTTTATGCGTGATCCCCTTTATGAGTGGTAAGTATGTATCGACAACAAATTCTAACGCGTCTTCTTTTTGCCGCTGTAATCTTTTTATAAAATTTTTCTCATTTGATTTCATGTAGCGATTCCCCTTATTGTTTTGTAAAAGCTTTTACACCCTATATAACGTCTGAGAAAATTTTTTCTCTCATCTTTTTATTTTTTGTATGTAATGGCATACTTTCCCTTAGCCATTGTCTCACATAACTATGCGTTCAAAGAAAATTTTCTCAAGTCTGTAATTTAATTCATGTAGTACACTATTTATATAGTCACTTTTTAACTTAGTGTACATTTTATTTCGTTAATCTACTATTTTAATTTAGGAGATGAGATGTGTATGTGTGGAATTACAGGTTGGGTAGATTGGAAGGAAGACCTTTCAAATCAACATGTTATTTTAAAAAAGATGGCAAATAGTATTGAGCATCGTGGTCCAGATGCTGAAGGATTTTGGTTTTCACCTCGCGCAGCTTTTGCACACCGCCGATTAATCGTAATAGATCCTAAAGGAGGAACGCAGCCAAAAACATTTCGTGCTGGTGATTATACGTATGCTCTTACTTATAATGGAGAAATTTATAATTTCCGTGAACTTAGAGAGCAGCTTCAAAAATGTGGGCATGCATTTGAAACCCATTCAGATACAGAAGTATTACTACATGCTTATTTAGAATGGAAAGAAGACTGCGTACGACATTTAAACGGAATTTTCGCTTTTGCCTTATGGGATGATCAGAAGCAACAATTGTTTTTAGCACGAGATCATTTAGGTGTAAAACCACTCTTTTTTACAGAAAGAAATGGCAGTATTATTTTCGGCTCTGAAATTAAAGCATTATTAGCGCATCCATCTGTCCCTGCTGAAATTGATGCGGATGGAATAAATGAAATATTTGGATTAGGCTTATTTCGCACTCCAGGATGTGGCGTCTTTAAACATATTCAAGAAGTACGTGCTGGACATTCTATAACATTTACACGTCATAAAAAAGGAGTTACGAAGTATTGGAATTTAGAAAGTAAGTTCCATACAGACTCTATAGAAGATACATCTTCGCATATTTTATCTATTTTACAAGATACAGTAAAAAGACAATTAATTGCCGATGTTCCTCTCGTTTGTATGTTATCAGGCGGATTAGACTCTAGCGGTATTACTGCACTTGCGGGTAAAGAATTTGCTGCTGAAAATAAAACACTTCATACGTATTCTGTTGACTTTGTAAATAGCGCAAAAGATTTCGAACTGACATTTGCTCGCACTGGTTTAGACGCACCTTGGGTAAAACGCGTTTCTGAACATGTCGGGACAGCGCATCATGATATTATTGTGAATGCTGAAGAATTAGCAAATCAATTATTCGTTCCCCTTCATGCAAAAGATTTACCAAGTGCTGGTGAAATGGAAACTTCACTATATTTACTATTTTGCGAAATGAAAAAAGATGCGACCGTAGCTTTATCCGGCGAATCGGCTGATGAAGTATTCGGTGGATATCCTTGGTTTCATCAAGAAGAACTACTATATGTAGATAAGTTTCCTTGGCTAAAAAATTGGAAAAATACATCTCCTCTTCTACTAAATGAAGTAAGTAACCAATGTAATCTAGAAGACTATATTGATACACGATTCCAAGAGGCGATACTTGAAGTACCTACTCTTGAAGGCGAAAGTAAAAAATCCGCGAAACAACGTCAAATGTTTTATTTATTTTTAACACGATTCCTTCCTTTCTTACTTGACCGTAAAGATCGCATGAGTATGGCTGTTGGATTTGAAGTTCGTGTACCGTTTTGTGATTATAGATTAGTTGAATATTTATGGAATGTTCCTTTCAACATAAAAAGTATTGATAATATTGAAAAAGGCATTTTACGTAGAGCACTACAACCAGCTTTACCTGACGATGTACGCAATAGAAGAAAAAGCGCTTATCCAACTTCACAAGATCCACTCTACTTACAAACAATCCGTAATTTAACACTTGATATGTGTAACAATAAAAACAATCCTATTTTCTCACTTATTAACCATTCCATCTTACTTTCAATTGCTGATCAAAGTAATAAAGAGATTAACAATTTTGAGGCAAGAAGTGCCATGGAGTATATGCTACAAGTAAATGAATGGTTGAAAACATATCACATCCATATTGCTTAACAAAAAGGAGTTCAAGGATAAAAACCTTGAACTCCTTTTATATTAATTAGCACATTGTTTATTATCAGTATCAATAGACCATCCAATAATCGTGGCACAGTCTCTACCTTTCCACTGCAGTACATTTGTTAATACGGGCTCAATCTGCAAGCTATTTCCGTCGTGTAATATTTCTACTAAAGATTGATCATCATCAAACCTTCGTTTGTCACACTCTAAAATACCGTCCGTTGCCATTACAATGTGATTCATTCCTTTTTCTAATCCTCTTACACCTGACGTAAAGCAAGGTGTATTTGCTGCAAAAATATTTTTCCTGCCAATATATTCGTAATTCTTCCGTTTATTTAATCGTCCTTTTCCATTTTTCGTTTTCTCAGAATGGAATAAATACGCGAAACAATCACCAACTGATAACCAATATAAAAATTCGCCTTTTCGTAAACAAATTAAGCAAGCGAGTTCCTCATCATCTTGATCACACTTTTTAATAAATAACTCATCTGTAAATAACGCTAATAGGTACATATGTGTATGATGGAAAGCTAAATGTATTGGATATGAGAATAACTCTTTTAGTTTTTCTTTTCTTTCCGAAATCGCTTCTATTATATAATCTATATTTTTTGTTTTGTGATGTGTATCAAAAATCATAACAAATTCAAATTGTAATTCAGGATCCCACCAAGCCAGCACCGCATCTCCTCGTTCATATGCATCACTCTCTTGATTTCCCCCATATACGCCGACTGAAAGAGGACCACATTTTTCAACATGTATTTCATCTACATACATCTGTTCATGACTAATCCATTTGAATGTATTCACAGCTATCATCCTCTCTCTTGCTAAATGTATACCTTTACACATAGATTACCTTATATTTCAATAAAAATAAACTTTTTCAACATTTTTTATCCAAATAAAAGGATTTTATTTCTAAAACAACGAATATATCTTACTATACGATATAAAAAAGGGGATTTATTATTATGAACAACATTAATCAACATTGGGAGAGCATTTATTATCACTTACGATACGAATACGAGGACAACCTTTCCCACCAAGCAATTCGTATTTTACAAATCGTTTCTCGTGAGAAAGATATAACAATTGGAAAAGTCGCTACTGAGCTTAGTCTTTCTCATAACACAGCGTCTGAACATATAAAACGCCTTATTCAAAAGGGTTTCATCGTTAAAGAGAGAAATAAAAAAGATGAAAGAGTGGTAAACCTTACTTTAACAATTGAAGGAATTGAAGGATTAGAAAAACATACTTTACTAGATAAAGAAAAGATAAAAATATTAGAATCACAGTTATCAAAAGAAGAACAACAATTAATTGAAAAAGCATTTTCGTTATTAGCGAAGGAGGCAAAATATGCATTTCCTCGTTAAAGTAATCGTTTCGGCACTTATTATTGGCATTATCACTGAAGTCGCTAAACATTACAGTACGATAGGTGGCTTTATTGCTGCCCTTCCTCTCGTGAGTTTACTTAGTCTATTTTGGATTTCATTCGAAGGCGGAAATAAACAAGAATTGAGTCAATTTGCTTTAGGGGTATTATATGGATTCCCCGCATCAGCACTACTATTATTTATCGTCTATATTGGTTTAAAAAATTCATTTACACTTAGTACATCTGTCCTACTTGGTATAGGTGTTTGGTGTATCGTTTTTGCTTGTCAAAAATTATTTCAAGCTTAGGAGGAATTAACATTCATAAATTTGTAGAAATAATGGGGCAAAATATAGAAGTACATATAAAAGGAATTGGTAAACAAACTGTAGTCATTCAAACCGGAATGACTTGCTCATTTTATGATTGGTTTCCTATTATAGAAAAGCTTTCAGAGCACTTTACAGTCGTTTCATACCATCGCCCAGGTTACGGAAAAAGTGATTTAGGCAATCAGCCGCGTACAATAAGGCAAGTTACAAAAGAGCTACATATGTTACTAAACAAACTAGCTATTCAAGAGCCATTTATTCTAATCGGTCATTCCTATGGAGGATTATGTGCACAACATTTTGCGATGTTACATGAAGATAAGCTGCAAGCACTTATTTTAGTTGATTCTACTTCGATGAACTTACACCGTTTAGATGAACTTCATTTACCAATTTCTGATCAAACTGATTCTGATGATGTTTGGTTTCAAAAATATAATATATATTCCAAAATGGATGTAGACACACTTTATAATGAACTAAAACCTATGCTCACCGATCAATCAAAACAGCAAATTGAATTCTCTACCTCGCCTTCATTATATAAAGCGACAGCTTCTGAACTATCGGAGTGGAAAAACTGTGCTCTCTCACTAAAAGAGCTATGTAAAACATTAGAAATACCATTAATCGTTATCGGTAGAGATCCTCAATATTCTATTACTCAATTGACTAATGGCGGCATGCCTAAAGAGGAAGCAACACAACTTGAAGCAATGTGGCAAGAACTAATTCACGAACAATTACACCTCTCAACTAACAACCAATATATTCTTGCCGAACATGCGAGTCACGGTATAGAAAATGATCGACCAGATATTATTATTGAGGCGATTCATTTCTTACAAATAAAAAAAGGAAGCAACTAAAGCTGCTTCCTTACTTATCTATTCATAATCTTCTTCATCATCGATTTCTTCGTAATATGAACTTCCATTACTTACATATATAGGGCCATTCGCAACATCAATACGTAGTACCCACGCCCATGGCACAGCTAAACGTTTATGTATCGCTCGCCAAAAGCTCATTGATTTTCTTTCGTACTCCTGGAACTCCTGAAGTAACTCTTTGTAGGAGGAACCGTCTAACTGAATATTTGCTTCTAACAAACGAGAATGGGCATAGTACTGTAACTCTAGTTCAGCAGCAATTTCCATTTCTTCTTCCGTTGCCATACCAATAATTGTTCCATCTTCTGGTGCAATTTCATATACGTTTTGAACTTCAATAAGCCCTTCTTTCTCTTTCTCAAACATGTAAACAGCCTCCTTTAACATATATTTTTTATGTTACAAAGTCATACTTCTACAATAACTTCTCTCTTTCCTCTTTTTTTGATAAACTTTTACAAAATATTTAACCGATGACCTGTTTTCTCTATTCTTTCAGCAGAAATGAAACGATTTTTATCAAAATTTAATTTATACACATCAGGCATATGAAGTGTTTTCCAAAACTCTAAATCATATTTCGAATTAAAATAATTCATGAGTAATACCATAATATTTCCATGCGTACCTATTACAATATTCTTACCTTCATATTGTTTTAATATATTTTGCATACATATTACAGCGCGCCTTTGTGCGACATCATTCGATTCTCCGCCTTCGTATGCAAAACTCCAATCTTCCCACACATTCTGCATAGCATCATTAAAATTTGATACCGGCTCTGTGCTCAATAATCTTTCACGCAAATCTTCTTCTGTTTGTATTGATAATTTATATGTATTCGCAATTCCTTGTACAGTTTGGATTGCTCTTTTATACGGGCTAGAAATCACAACATCAATATGTTTATCTTTTAATAAGCGTGTTACATTCTCTGCATCTAAGTACCCTTTTTCAGATAAAGGTCGCTCCCGTTCTTCTTTTGTATAGGTAGAATGGGCATGGCGAACGAAATAGATTGTTGTCATTTATTCATCTCCTTTTTCCGTTTCTACCCAAATTCAATACATTACCATCAAATCCCTTTACCTTTATAATAAGTGCTTTCAAATTTAAATGTTGATTTTCATATTAATAAAAGGGAAACACCCCATATGGTGTTTCTCTCATTTAAAATAGACTACATTCAATTAAATACTTTATCAATTTTATTTCTATCGTATTCTAATATCCAATCATTATATGTATTATAAATATCCCTAATTGTATCAGGAGAGGTAGCTAATACATCACAACCTCTATCATCATAAACGTGAAATATAGTATTCTTGTTAACATTTATAAAATACACCCTATGAAAAATACTCGGTTTTATTCCCATATCTTGATTACAAATTGCTTTTAGCATAGGAATGTATGTAAAGTCAGAGATTTTACATTTCAAAGTATATCTATGTGTTTTATATGCTCCATCTTCATCTTCTTCTGGAAAAACATAAGGGATTGTATTTTTCTGTAACTTAAACAAATCGGACTTCTCTTTGACATACTTAGAAAAGATATTCAATTTCTGTTTGAAAATTTCACCGTTTGCATAGTCATTTACATCCACTACAATATAAATATCATCTTTTGTTGAATGTAAAGACTGAAATAAAGTAATCGTCCTTTTATAAACGCCTTCTAAATATAGACAATTTTCATAAATGTTATTACAATCATAGTCCACACCTAATCTAAAACGAATACCAATATCCCAATTATAAAATAGAGGTGGTCTAAGTTCTAAATTCGGAAACGTTTCAAGCATATACTCATTCAACCTCATCTCAATACCTACCTTTAATAGCATGTTGTTTACATAATAAAATTATTTTATTATAATTTATTTCTAAACTCTTCATCTGTTATAGCATCTTGAATAAAATAATTTATATTATTTCTCAGCTTTTGATATACAACTTGATCTTCTATATCGTTAAACATAATTACAACTTCTACTTTATTCCCTTTCTTATCTGTAGTATACAAGCTTTTTGTCAATACGAATGCGGTAGAACCACCTTTTTGCCCCGCAAATTCTAACTTACTATTATTAACTGTTCCTTTGAAAATATTCTCGATTTCTTCTTGCATTAATTTAGGAAAATAATTTCTACTATTTATTTTTCCCATTATACTCATATAATCTTTAGCGTTTGCACTCACTAATCGATCTGACCAAATTCGCTGAAATTCCATATCTACCTTTAATGGAATTTCACGTTTTTTCCATTCTTCTTCACCTTTCATCCATTCATGAATTTGTAACACATGTTTATTATACTCATCCTTTGACATGTTACGTATCATTTCTAATGATTGATTTTCTGGCTTATGAAGCTCTTTTTCTACATACCCTCTCATATATAGTGAAGCTGTATACGAAGAGAACTTATCATGACTAGTAAGCTCTAACTCTTTTATACTTTCATTTACTCTTTCTATTCCAAGCTTATCTAACAAATATGTTGTATTTGCGTTAGAACTATAATGAATCATTCCTTTAGCGACTTCTTCTAAAGCGATTTGTCCATTTTTCACTAATTCTCTCGCTTTGGCATCTTCTAACCAGTTAGGATGTGCTCCACCATCAGTATCTTTAACGTAATATTTTTCTAGCTCGTGCAATGAAATTTGTTCATCACGACTTATTTTTCCTTCTGACACTTGCTTAGCAAATTCAACTGCTATTACGATTTTTGCCGTACTCGCTAATGGCAATTTTTTATTTTCATTTATAGATGTTAATATCTCACCATTTTTTCTAATCAGTAATGAACATGTCTCATCGTCTTTATGTTCTTTTATATAGGTTAATACGTAATCAGAATCTTTTTTTGACAAATAATACTTCATTATGACAAAGAAAGCTATAATTGCTACTATAATCACTCCTGCAACAATTCCTATAATCTTTAATATGTTCACAATATACCTCCTCTAACAAATTTCCTTCTATATCATAATTATACC
The DNA here is from genome assembly GCF_003217275.1 of Bacillus sp. 196mf. Lineage (NCBI taxonomy): Bacteria > Bacillati > Bacillota > Bacilli > Caryophanales > Bacillaceae > Bacillus > Bacillus sp. 196mf. Next base: position 509,267 of record NZ_QJTG01000001.1, on the reverse strand, counting down.
GAACTAAATTACAAAATTATACAAAACAGAATAACTCTTCCTACACATAAAGAATTATTATTTTATTTCACACTGTATTGCACGAAAAAATCTCATGAATATGTCTAACATTCACATAACAAAAAAACATGCTTTCATGATGAGAGCATGTTTTGTGATATTCTTCACATTGTTTCGTTAAAAAATTATCTTTTTATTTACCATGATGTAACATTAAATCACTAAGTTCTTCTTCAATGTGATTTAATTTCGCAACGCCTTCTTTCCATTTATGAATATAACGTGAAACCCCAACGAAAAACAAAACAATAATTGTGGAAAGAATAATACCATATACGATTGCTACAGTACTCATAGTTACACTTCCTTATAATTAGTAATGTGGTTATTAGTTATATTTTTATTATAAACCTTTTTCTTTTAAAATACTTCAATTTCAACTTTTTGTAACAAAATTGATTTTTCTAACATTTCGTTCGTAAAAATGGCATATTTTTCACAAATTATACAAAACTTCACCATATGTACTATTACCATATGAGTTATATTATTAAATAGAATAAAGGGGATGATATACTATGACGACTTGGTTTATTGTGATGTTAGTTGTATTTGGAGCATTTAAAATTATCGTTTCTAGCCTTCCTAACACTGTTATTGAATCCATTATTAGCAAGTACGAAACACATCCACAACTTGACGAAGAGAATGTGACTATTACAATTCACGGAAATAACGTAGAAGGCGAAAAGAAATCAAAAATTATTCATGATTTTAACGAAGGTTTATTTTTAGATCGCTATTATGCACCACCCCATAATGAAGGCACTCCTTTAATTATCAATGCAAAACGTGGTAAAAAAGATTTCACATTTTATATTTACAGTCATGAAGAGCATGTTGATGTTGTAAAACAATATAAAAAGAAGGTAGTTGCTTATAGTTTACGCTCTAAAAATCTTCAAAACAGTGATATGTTCGTATCAGCTGATTTGTATAGTGATAATAAAGTTATTGAATTTTGACTAAAAAAGATAAGAGCCTTACTACATTCTATATGCAGCAAGGCTCTTTAAAGTTGTTTCAAATTATATCCATCTGCTTATGTAATGCTTAAAAAATGAATAATAAAGTTGTTTACTTCTTATTAAACTAACGCCCCCGTTAGTTTAAGTGTAACTCTTCACAATTATTTGATATTATATAGATAAATAGAAATATAAATCAGAATTTAGTTTATAGTTATAAAAATAAGTTATTTATACCCTTATAATTCTTCAGAAAGGAGAGTGTATGAAAAAGACTATTGTTTTTGTATTAACGATATTTATATTATTCTCAGGATTCGCAACACAAAGTTATGCGTTGTCAGATTCGAAATCTGTGGCAATACAAGCATTGCTAGATGATGCCTGTCGTACGTCAGGTGTGCCTGGAATGTCACTCTCAATACTTGCTGATGGTGAAGTGTTCTACTTTTCTTCTGGGTATGCAGATCTTGAAAAGGGACTGTCTGCAAGTGAAAATACACTCTATGAGTTGGCCTCGGTGAGTAAAGCTTTTACTGGTATGGGGATTTTGCTATTGGAAGAGCAAGGGCTGCTATCAATGACTGACCCTATCCAAAAATATTTACCTTGGTTTACGTTAAAGTATCAAGGTAAACCTGTTGATATGCAAAACCTTACACTAAATAACTTTCTTCACCATACCAGCGGCCTAACAAATATTAGACATCTTCAAAATATTCCACAAGGTAATACGCCTGATATGTTGCAAAAGACCGTGGAAACGCTGGTAGATGCAGAATTGGCGTTCTCTCCCGGTGAACAATATAACTATGGAACCGTTAATTATGACGTATTGGGTTTGGTTATTGAGATTGTATCACGACAAAGCTATGAAGACTTTATGAAGGAGCAGGTATTTATACCCTTAGGTCTTCACCAGACGTATGTTTATAAAGAAGATGCTCAAGCCACTGGACAGTTAGCACAGGGCTACCGTTCTTCCTTTTTTATAACAACTCCATTTAACGCTCCGGATTATGCTGGGAATAAACCTGCCGGCTATATCATTTCTAATACAAAAGATATGGCGCGTTGGATGGGCATACAGATGGGTATTGTGCAGGACATACCCGAAATATTTCACAGGGCTATCGAAAAATCACATAGGGGTGATATGTCTGTTTCGGCTGTCAATGATATGTATTATGCGGCAGGTTGGTCGGTAAACGCCGAACAAACGTTTATAGAACACACTGGGGGTAATCCAAATTTTAGTACCAAAGTAGCCATACTGCCAAATGAAAGAACAGCCATCTGCTTACTGAGCAACGGCGCAAATACCAATATAAACCTGGTACTAAAAGTTAAAAATATATTACACGGCAATCTAACTCAGTCATATGAGATAAGCGGCACACAGCTTTTGGACATCATTTTGTCGTCTACCACAATTATTCTTTGCCTATTAGCCGTTCTGTTATTTTTCTTAGGATTAAGAAAAAGGAAAACGAATGAGCAGCAGCCAATGACAAAAAAGAGAACAATCGTAACAATTATTTTCCTAATCGCTACGATTGCCCAGTGTATAATGTTTTTTGCCCTCGATTGGTCAACGATACTTATTTGGCAAACATATAGTGTTCTTACAGCTTTAATTTCGTCAACATTATTAACAGCAAGCATTACTTGGTTTGTATATACTCACCGATTAGATGCCTCGTTCCGAAAATAAGTATAATGTTAAGTAAATAAATCCTAATTTATCGATATTTTCAATTTAAAAAACAGAAGACACTTCTCCTAGTTAAACCCACTTGCTATTTCTTCCACTAACCTGCCTCGTTAGTAGAAGAAGGATTTTTAAACAACTATATTATTTTTTAAATGACTTTATTGTAAATTAAACAACTTTATTATCTCTGTACATGATTTAGCTTAATACTCATATATAAAAAGGAATCCACGAAATATGGATTCCTTTTTTCTCATTTACTGAAAAATAAGCTCTGTCTTCAAACTATCTTTCGGTAACAACCAGTCTTTTTTCTCTAAACTCCCCATTAATAATTCCCTTTGTTTTGTCGCAATACTTTCTTCATTTGTTTTAAATGACACTTCTATTACGAAGTCATCTTCTAATTTTCCGGTATTACTTAATGGCCAAATTTCAATATTTGCTTTTATGTTTTCAAACTCTCCTGTATATCGTTTCATTAATACAGGACCGTAAATACGGGAATTCTTTAACATCTCTTCTCCCCAATTTGTATACAACCATTTGTTCATTTTCCCTGGTAATTTTTCTATTAACATGTTTTGAGCAGCTTGTTCATTTGGTAAATCAAGTATCCCATATCCTTTAGCACTGTAACTTTTCTTATTTGAAATGCTTAATGTTTTCTTCTCAAATCCCCAATCTATTTCCGCCTCATAACTATCCGTATTACTATCGAATCCTTCTTTTTTAGCTACTTCTAGTGCATCTTGAATTACACCATTTTGAATAGGATATCTTTTTTTATATGTTAGTTCAAAATCTTTACTAAATTCTTTCTTTCGAATTCTAGCAAACCAACCTTCATCACTTAAACTTTTATTCGCAGTATCTAAAAATTGCACTTGTATTCTTTCATATTTTGTACCAGCCTGGAAATGTTCTAGCACCTCTTGCTTCATCTCTTTGTTATAACCTAATACTTGTTCTGGCTTTAATAATAACTTCACTTCAAAACTAGGTTTCATTGGACTAGCAGTAGACCCTTCCTTAACGTTATAAAGGAAACAACAAAAGAAAATGCTTACGAATACAAATACTTTTTTCATATACCTATCCCCTTTGTATTTTAAATGACTTCTATACGTTCCATTGCAAGTGAATATACATTTTCATATCCTGCTGTACTTAGCTTTTGTTGTAATCGATCTGTATCCTCTTTCAAAGCGTGTACTAGCACCGTATGTTCTGGTAATAATGTATTTAACATCTCTTTAACGTCTCTTATACTTTGGTGAACTTTATACGGAACTCGCTTCACCCTACATGTACTCCTTACAGGTTCTTTCATAACTCTTTCTGCAAAACTCCCTTTCGCAATGTGCCCAGTAAAAATAACGGCATTCCGCTTTTCATTCCGAAGCTGTTCATAGTATAACTGTGCTCGTCTCGTTTGCATATTCGCATCACTCATTACAACTATTCCGTAACTATTTTGCAGACTAATGTCATTATCCATCACTATTATGTTTCTTTTTAGACTCTTCATAACCCATTTAAGTTCTTTATTATTTTTTATCCAATCTTTATATGCGAACATCTCTTCAAATCCAGCCAAGATTTCTTTATCTACTATAAGAGGAAATTCTTTATATCGTTCATATAAATACAATACTATATCTTGCGCCCTACCAAGTTGTGGCAGCGGTAATAATGCTATTCCTTTATTTTGCATAACTCGTTCAATTTCTGCACATAGTTCGTTTACACGTTCATTTTGCGAAACATCATCTGTGTGATAAGCGGCATCCACAATTGCGACTTTTATATTGTGGCCCAATTTCTCAGGTAAATTAGCTCGTAGTATATTAGACTCTGCTGAATAGTCGCCTGAATAAAATACGTATGTATTATACATATCAACTAAAAACCAAACAGCTCCCAATACATGCCCACTATATCCCCATTGAAACCGCAATGTAGGAGTAATTTGTACCCATTCATTTGGATTGCTAATCTCATCAATACATACATAATTTAAATCTTTTATGTGTTGGTCGCTATAAGGTAAATCCCACCCTTGCATCACATTATAGTTTCTCCATTTTTCATAATATAACGGCAGTTGCTCCTTCGTATAACGAGTCGTCCAAATTTTTTTCTTATAGCCATACTTCGCTAATAAAGGTAAACCCATCGTATGATCTTCATGAATATGTGATAAAAATACCGCATCTAGAAATGGAACAGCTTCTCTCTCTATTTTTGGATAACTATCCTCATAAGATCGATTAATACCACAATCAAATACTATTTTCGTCTCTTTATTTTTTACAAAATAGCAGGAGCGACCGTACTCTCCAGCTCCTCCCCATACTTCTACTCTCATCATGCTACCCCTTTTCGTTTTTGCTCCATATGTTGCAGCAGTAATAAGCACATTGTTGTAAGTCCAACAGAAACAACGGCCATCGCCATGCCTATAGATACTTCACCCTGTTCAAATTGAGCAAAAATAAACGTTGCTGACGTTTCTACTGATGGAGGTAATACGAGAAGCGATGCTACTAACTCTCTTATCGAAATTGTAAATGTCATCGCCCATCCAGCAAGAATGCCTGGGATAATAAGAGGCATTATTATTTTTCTAAAAATATAAATATAATTTCCAGAAAAAACACTTCCTGCCTGCATGAGAGAATCATCAATTTGTCCGAGTGATGATTTTACATATTGCACCGTGTAAGGTAAAAACAGAACAACATACGTTACGATAACCATGATTGGTGTATTGTAAATTGACATAGGCATATATGGTGAATTCCAAAATAGAATAAGACCTACAACCATAACGATTCCTGGTACCATATTCGGTAACATACCGCACATATCAAGCCATTTTTCAGAGGTTTTTTTCCCCTTTCGAATCATAAGTGCCAAAAAGACTCCAATCATTACCGCGATAATCGCTGTTACGAGTGAAAAAAGAAAACTATTCCATAAAGCCTCTAATCCCGGAGATCCTATTGTAAACAATGCCTCATAATGGCTTGTTGTAAAGTTATTTACATGTAAACCGCCGCCTCTTAATTTTGACAAAGAAGCAATAAGTATAGAAAAGTATGGAATTCCAATTGATACTATTAATAAACCAATTACATACATCCATGCTACAACGCGCGTAAATATAGACAAAGTATATCTTTTAGATTTCACACCTTTTCCACTAACCATTGCATATGAATACTTTCGATTCAATACATTTTGCATATACCAAATAAGCATACAAGCACTAAGTAATAAAGAAGATAATGCTGTTGCACTACTAAAATCAATTGGCCAACTCGAAATAAATTTATGGATTTCTGATGTTAACACGTGGAATCCTATTCTACGTCCGAATGTAGCCGGTGTTCCAAATTCAGCAATCGTCTTTACGAAAATGAGTAAAGCACCCATTACATAACTTGATACTAATAACGGCAATATTATTTTTCTTAAACGATAGAAAAAACTTCCGCCATGAACTGCTGCAGCTTCTTCTTTACTACTCCCAATCTGAAGTAACGTGTTTTTCAGCATGAAATAAAGGAATGGGAATAAATGCAGACTCATAATTAAGACCATACCTCCTAAACTAAAAAACGATGATGAAACTGTCTTTAGCATCGGAAAAAATTGTTCAAAATAGCCGTTAGGTTGCATGAACAAAATCCAGCCCATTGATCCAATATACGGCGGTGTCATAAATGGAATCATAAAAACAATATCTAACTTACTATACTTTCCTACATCTGTTTTGCTCATAATAAATGCCAATGGAAATGCAAATATTGTAGCTCCTATTACAACGAGTACACCTAGAAGCATCGAATTTAGAAAAATCCCAGCTAATCCACCACTCTGCATCACTTCAAAAGGCTTTAAAAAGTTCCAACTGCTATTTTCATATATACTAGAAAATAAAATAAGAAAAAGGGGAATGACGATTAACATCGCCACAAGCAATAACGCTACCGTCATTCCAACTTGTCTTACTGATACGAATCGATTTACCATGGAATCACCATCTTATTGAAATACTTTCTTAAATTGTTTTCCTATTTCATCTTGCTCTTTCTCAACTGTTTTCCAATCAATATTTAATACTGGAATCTCTTCTACATTTGGTCTATTTTCAGCTTTTATATCTGTTCTACCAGGCAATAAATACGCTTTAGAAACTTGTTTTTGTACATCATCGGATAATAAATAATCAATAAACTCTTTTGCGCCTTCTACATTTTTACTATCCTTCATAATTCCCGCTGCGCGTGGACTAATAACTGTTCCGCTTTTTGGATATACGATATCAACAGGTTCACCCTTTGCTTTTGCGCTGTACGTCATATAATCAACACCCGCAATTACCATATCTTTCGCACCTGTTACAACTGGGTCTAACGCTTCCTGATTTGCTCCTGCTACTGTAACTTCATTTTTCTTAAGTTGTTCAAATAAATTCCATCCATCTTTTCCATTCTTTTTCACATATCCAGTTACAAAGTCTAAAGCTGAACCTGAAAGTGCTGGATCTGGAAGATTCACTTTTCCTTTCCATTCCCCTTTCGTTATATCGCTCCAATCTTCAGGCGCTGTCTTCACATTTTTTGTATTGTACACAATCCCTAATGCTGAAGCACTATACCCGAAATAATGTCCTTTATCATCTGACCATTCAGAACGCAGCTTATCAGCTTGTTTCGCTTCTTTATAAGCTAACGTTTGACCCTCTTTCTTTAATCCTTCCATCGCTGGTAATGATGCAAGTACGACTACATCAACGACTGGATTTTTCTTTTCAGCTTCCATTCTCGCTAAAATTTTACCAGTTGTCCCTTGAAACATTTCCACCTTTATACCAGTTTTCTTTTCAAAGTCTTTTTGAATTTTTTCTGCTAACCCTTTTGGCCCTGCACTATATACAACAATTTTCTTTTCAGTCGTATTTTTACTTTTTGCATCTGCATTGCCTGTCTTTGAACTACACCCTGTTACTACAGCCGAAAATAATAAAGTACATACAAATAAAGACTTAAGCGAACTGAATTTCTTCATATGATTCTCCCCCTATATGATGAATACATTTTTTTGGCACATATAACGATACTGGTTTACCGATGCTTAATTTACTATTGTGATAAGCTGTCCATATTCCGAATGCCCCCATGTTTACTTTTATTTCATACCGTTCTCCTACATATGTAACGTGCTTAATTTCACCTGTATACATTTCGCACACTTCATTTTTCGTCCAGCTCACATGCTCTGGACGAACCATTTTTTTACCCTCTACAAGCCAATTCGCCTTACCAACAAATTTGGCAACAAATTCATGAGACGGTTTCACATAAATATCTTCCGGTGTTCCTTTTTGTAATACTTCTCCTTGTTTCATGACAATAATTTGGTCTGACATTGACATTGCTTCTGTTTGGTCATGAGTGACATACAGTGCAGTTAAACCAATGGAATGAACGATATCCATAAGCTCTATTCTCATTTCTTCTCGCAAAATTGCATCGAGTGCACTTAGCGGTTCATCAAACAAAATAAAATGAGGTTTTGTTACAATTGCTCTAGCGAATGCGACACGTTGTTGCTGTCCACCAGAAAGTTCGTGTGGATACCTTTTCTCCATACCTTGCAGGCGAACTCGCTTTATCGCATCTTCTACTTTTTCTCGCAATTGATTCGTTTGCTTTGTAGCTCTTAAACCAAATGCAACATTTTCAAAAACAGTCATGTGCGGCCATAAAGCAAAATCTTGAAATACCATACCGATATTCCGTTCATGAGGAGATGTCTTTATCTTTTTTGCAGCAGAATACATGCACTGGTCTCCAAAATATATTTCTCCCTTATCTGGTTCTTCAAGCCCTGCTATCATTCTAAGTAAAGTCGTTTTTCCACACCCCGAAGGTCCTAAAAGTGTAGTGAATTCCCCTTGTTTCATTACAATCTGCAACGTCTTTAACGCCTGTATTTTTCCAAATGCCTTTTCTAATCCACTAATTGTAATATCCATTGCTTCACCTCTCTCCCCTCATTCTTAACCTGCTTTCATTCTATATGGAAGATTTATACTGAATGTTAATGTACTGTAAAGATTAAATTAAAAAACTTCTAATAAACTATTTATTTCTATAGATTTTTTCTATAGTTAAAATAAAAAAGGCGGCAATTCATAATGAATCTCTTAAAATTAGAAATTGTAGTACTTATTAAGAAATACAAAAAGCTTACAATCGTTGCAGAAAAACTTGGCGTTAAACAACCAACTATTACATTTCATATAAAAAGCTTAGAAGAAGAACTCGGTGTATCTCTATTCGAATTACGTTCTGGAAGGTATTTCTTAACAGAGGCTGGTGAGGCTTTGCACCATTATGCTTGTAAAATAGATGCACTTATGAAAGAAGCCAGACGTGTCACGCAAGAGTTTAAAGATTTTCATAAAGGTGCTATAACAATCGGCGCTAGTTATGTACCAGCGACTTATCTTTTACCAGAAGTCGTTCATCAATTTCAATGTGAATTTCCCAATATAAAAATAACGCTACTAGTGAAAACAGCCCCTGAAATTCGAATGATGCTACAAAATCACGAAATCGATCTTGGGATAATTTCCGCTGCTCCATTTGATGAACCACTTTTAAAACAAACGAATATAATGCCCGATACACTTGTTCTTGCCTTTTCCAAAGAACATCATTTTTCAAAGAAAGACAATGTATCGTTACAAAATATCGAAAAGGAACGCATACTATTGCATCGTAATCCATCTACAACGAGAGATTTACTTACACAATGGACGTTGGCGCACAACATTACATTCCAATCTGAAATTGAATTAGACTCATTAGAAACGATGAAACAAATTTTAAAATATGGTAATGGAATTGCCTTTATTTCTAAACTTGCTATCGAACAAGAAATACAACGAAATGAGCTATGCTATATACCAATCCCTGAATTTGAATTTCAGCGTAACATTTATACGATTCATCATGAGGACAGATGGAATTCTAAAATCATTTCTTTTTTACTACAGAGCATCACTTCATTTGCAACAAAAAATTAAAAGGCTGTCGTTATGCACGACAGCCTTTCAAACTATAAATCTATTTATTTTTCTTTGCCTCAATTTTTGCTTGCGCCTCTTCAGCCTTATCTAATGCTTCTGATACTTTCTTCTCTTTTTCTTTCACTTCATCTATACTATCGACAGCTTTAATAATTTTATCGATTCCTTCTTCTTCTACCTTTCTACGCTTTGCCACTCTTTCATTTACTTTCTCTTCCACATCTTTTGCTTTTTGAAGCATATTCTCTGCATTTGATGTTACAGCTTTTTCAAGTTCATCATCTTTTTTCTTTTGTAACACTTCATTTGCAATGTCTTTCGCTTCTAAATACTTACCATCTTTTAATGCTGTTGCTCCGTGATCCATTTTCTCAGCAACTTCTTTATATGATTTCGCTTCATTTCCTGATTTCTCTTTTTCTGCTTTTTCGAACCACATTGTTGCATCACTATACTTTTCATCTTTCAATGATTGCATACCTGTTTCAATATATGTGTCATAATTGCTACATCCAGCCATTACGACTAATAGAAAAAGCATAACAAAACTTAATTTTTTCATGCTGTTGTCTCCTTTTCTTTGCAAGCTCACTTTACTTTAACATACATGAAAAAGAGTTTCAAAAACTAAAATACTAATTTAGTCATTTTTATAATGATAAGTCAAATTTTTATTATTTTCTTATTTTTAAGCGGACACATCTACTTGTTTTTTCGCCATATGTTGCTTTACTCCAACTAATACAACTAACAATAACCCTCCGCCTATTGTCATCATAACAATGCTAGTTGGCAACATATCTAATAGTAGTCCATATACAATCATACCAAGTGGTGCGATTGCAGTCGCAATTGTTTCAAGTAGGCCAAACACACGCCCTAGGTAGCTCGGATCTGTCGTTTTTTGCATATGTACTTGCATTGGAATGTTTACAATCATAATTGCTATACCAGTTAACATCATAAAAGCAATATAGTAAATAAAACTTGCTACTTTTGGAATGATAACTAACAACGGAAAGACTGTACATAAACTTAAACCTGCAAACAAAAACAGTCCAGTATAAATAGAACGAAACGGATTATTCACTTCTTTACGCACTGATAAAGCAATCGCTCCCATTAGCATCCCGACTGCTAACATTCCCTCTACAGTACCGAGTTGCTTTGAAGATAAATGCAATGTATGGACGATAATGTACGGAAGTGCAACTGTTAGACCACACGCAAAAAAGTTTACCCACAATGCTATTTTCATTAAACCATATATTTCACGTTGTCTTTTTACATATAAAAAACCTTCTTTTATACTCGTCAAGAAATGCTCTGTACTTTCAGCCACTTCTTTTTTATATAAATCAAATACGATAAATAATTGCAAAATAACCGCTAAAAAGAACGTAATGCTATTCAATAGGAAAAACGATTTAATTGAAAAGAAACCATATACAACTCCGCCAATAATCGGTCCTAAAATATTTGATAAAGAAGCCGCCGTTTGATTTAAAGCACTCGCTTTTTGAATACGTCCTTCATCTACTAAACTCGGAATAGACGAAGTTAATGCAACAGAATAAAAACTTGCACAAATTGATAATAATGCTGCTGAAATATAAATAAAAAGAAGTGATGGCCCAAATATAGTAGCAAGAATAAACATACTAAGCATCGTTAAACTACTTAATAAATCAGTACCAATGACAAGCCATTTTCGATTCACACGGTCTGCTACAGCACCAGCAATTGGGCCACAGATCATCCTTGGAAGTGATCCGCAAACGAGCGTAATTGCAAAACCCATCCCTGAACCAGTAGTCTTTAATACATATAACCCCATTGCGAACGTATAAATACCTGCGCCTAATAAAGACGTCATTTTTCCAATCATCATTAAAATGATATTTCTAGTTGCAATCTTCATTCTTGAATCATGTTGTCCTATACTTATATCTCCCATTTTTGACTCTCTCCCCTTAAAAGTTAAATTGTGTTAAACTTATTATATAATCAACTTTCCAATTTTCACAATAAAAAGTTAAATACAATTAAACTTTTTAAATATAAAGGAGCAATAATATGGCAACTCTCGGTGAAAAAATTAAAGCATTACGAAAAGATAAAAAGCTTACGCAAACAGCACTGGCAGGTTCGGAACTGACAAAAAGTATGCTTAGTCAAATTGAAAATGGAAAAGCTACACCTTCTATGAAAACATTACAATATATTGCGGAAAAACTTGAATGTGAAACTAGCTTTTTATTAGAAGAAGATGAAGAAGAAATTGTGGAACTCATTCAAAAAATGGAGCCATTAATAAAATCAAATAAATGCGATGAAGTATACAAGACTTTACTACCTATCGTTCAAAAAGAACTACCCCTTACTTTAAACACAGCACGTTTATATAAACAGTTCATAACTGGAGCGGCCATTATGAACGATTATAATATTGAATATTACGTAGAAACAGCTGTTTCTATATTTGAAAAATATACTTTGTATCGTGAAAGTACTGAAACGAAACTACTGTTTTACTATATGCTCTACAAACGGAAAAAATATAAAGAATGTTTACAGTTGATTAGCAGAATTCGCGATGAATATAAAACGAAGAATTTAGAAATGGATCTCATTACACATATACAATTATACTTAAAAGAAGCAATTATTTTACTCGCATATGGTAATTATGAAAAATGTGAAAAAGTCATTTTAGATGCACTTGCATTTTCAAAAAAACATCAAGTGTATTATAAAACAGATGAATTTTACCGTATTTTATCTTATCAAAAAATCATTACAACCGATAAAGAACGATATTTATATTACATAAAAAAATCGGAGCAATTTGCCATTTTTACAGAAGATACTTTATCCGCTGCAAATATAGATATATTAAAAGCTTATTACTACAATACCGTTACAAACGAATATACAATTGCATTAGAACATTTAGAACAATTCCGAGAAAAACTAAAAGATGTACCGATTTTTCAAGAAGATGGATTGTATTATCTTGAAAAAGGAAAATCTCTGTATGGTTTAAAACGTTACGAGGAAGCTTTGGAAACATTAAAACGTGCTAATATTCCAGATTATATGAGTCATCCACTTGATCAGTCATGGTTATTAACAGCTGGCTCATATCGTGCCCTGTGTCATATAGAACTTCAAGATAAACCAGCTGCTCTGAAAGAAGCAAAAGAAGCAGTTCAAACGATAGATGGTTATCCTGATTCCATCTTTTCTTCATTTATTAAAGAAACATTACAAATAATACAAAAACTTTAAGAATGTCTCTAAATGGTATATTATTCCTCTTTTTTAGCAAAGATAATAATGATGGGAGGAATATAAATGAATATACAACGTGCAATAGAGCTTTCTGTGTCAGCGGAACAAGCCAATGTCAGTTTTCAAGGCATGCCTGTTATGATTCAACACGTCGATGAAAGCAATGAAACCGCCCGCATATATGAAGTAAAAAACCCAGGACGCGAATTAACTGTTCCAGTTAATAGCTTAGAGGAAATATAAGAAATGCCACTTCTCTTTTGAAGTGGCATTTTTCTTATTTCAGATTACTTATTATAAATTTCTTCAATCTTTTATTTTACATGAGCTGAAAAAATAAGAATTTTCTACTTCTTTTCTTTTTATGACCTGCTAAAATACAAACTATGGATTAATTATTCGTACTATACATTAAGGAGGAAAAATAATGGCATCTAATTTAGAAAAAAACAAGCCTTATTATGCAGTTATATTCACTTCTAATTTATCAAATGATACAACTGACTATAATACCGTTGCCGAAGAAATGGAGAAACTTGCAAAGCAACAACCTGGATTTTTAAGTGTAGAAAGTGCACGAGGTAATTCTGGACTCGGAATAACAATTTCTTATTGGGAATCACTTGATGCGATTGAAAATTGGAAAAAGAACGCCTTACATAAAGAAGCGAAAAAAAGAGGTCGTGAGCAATGGTATGAAAACTTCCACCTGCGTATCTGCCTTGTTGAGAAAGAATTTAAGTTTCAAAGAGGCACAATATAACTATGAAGAAAAAAGTAGCTCTCGTTATTGTTCATGAAATATATGGTGTGAACGACCATATGCATCACGTTACCAACTACTTTACTTCATCTCATATAGACGTATTCTGTCCTAACCTTCTACAATCGCAACATGCATTTCATTATAGTGATGAAGAAAAAGCATATGAACATTTTGTAAATCATATTGGATTTGATTATGGAAAAAAGCAAATTGAAGAATTCATTTCTCATCTTTCTAGTAGTTATACACATATTGGTCTTATCGGCTTTAGCGTTGGAGCTACCGTCTCATGGCTATGTAGTAACAATCCGAAAATAGATTTTATTATCGGATGTTACGGTTCTCGTATACGCGACTATGTTCACATAAAGCCTACATGCGCTACACTACTTATATTTCCTGAAAAAGAAGCTAGTTTTTCAGTATCCTCTTTAATTCAAACATTGCAGCAACAAAAAAATCCTTTATTAGAAATAAAACAACTACACGGTGAACATGGATTTCTAAATCCGTACACTGAAAAATATAACAGGCACTCTACAAAACAAGCATACAATTTAATAGATTCATTTCTTGTAAAGTAAAACTTCAATCAATGGGGGATGTTCATCCCCCACCTAATCTCTTTTCTTACGTTGAGTTTTAAGGTGTGGGTCTTACTGCCCATGCGTGATAAAAACAATCTTATAAAGGAGCATCAAATGACGCTGACATTACTCTTACTTATTTTCATACTCATTGCCTTTATCTCAGCGCTAACTATCATTTTTAAAACCGTAAAAAAGGGAGATTTTTCAACCGCCCTTACTTACAATCTATTATCCTTTGCATTTTATTTTTTACTAATTGGATCTTATATGTAACAACTTTTTATTCATTACTCCCCGAGAAAGTTAGCGAGTTCCTATTCCTGCCCATTTGGTTTTTCCTTTGTATTTTAGGATTTATCGCTTTTTGGCACGAATGGAGAAATAATCGTGTGTTCTCGATATGTATTGTTTTTCTTTCCTTTATTAGTTTTCTATTTGGGCTGTTGTTGTTAGTTCTTTCGGGGATGTAATAGAAGAAGGAAGAAAAGCCAACTTTCAACTTTTCTTCCTTCTATGTTTACCTTTAGCTTTCACTGTCACTGATTCACAAGGTGTATAATATATTTGAGGCGTCGCCTTATCAACAAACATCATAAATGTAATAAAACCGAGAATAAAGAAAATAAACAACGTTAACAAAATTGCTCCTATCGTTAAAAGTATCATAACACCACCCCTATATTTTTCATGTTATTACACTTTTCGCTATTATATGAGCGTAATCCTTTTTAGAAAAAGAAACGTAACAAAATAATCACAACCACTCCCGTTAATACTGTACCTAATAAACTACGAGTATATATTGCAACAAGAAATGTTGGAATTGCTGTAATAAGATAATCCCACTGCATCGTCTCATGCATAAATAAAACTTGTGCTAAAAGCGCTGCTAATATCGCAATTGGTATGTAATTTAACCATTTTAAACCCCAGTCAGGAATTTGTAGTTTGCTAAATACGAGTAGAGGTAAAATACGTGGCACGAGTGTAACAGCTCCTGCTGCTAGTAAAAGTAATAATACATCTAATCTCATTTCCATTTTTCAATCACCACTCCAATCGTCGCAGCTAGTAATGTTGCGATAATAACCGCTATACTATCTGGCATAAATAGGTGTGAAACGTATGCGATAATAATCGATACAATTGCAACACTTAAATGAATTACTAGTTTTGGTTTACTACTTATGAGCTGAAGAACAAATAATCCGATAAACATCGCTGGTAATGCATAATCCATCCCGTATGTATGTGGATCTGGTATCCACTCACCAAATAGCCCACCAATAATGGTAGCAAGTATCCAATTTAAATATGCTGTTACGTTAAGCCCAATCATCCATCTTTCACCTAAATATCCTTTTTGCGCTGCATGCTGCACTGCAACGCCGAAAGTTTCATCTGTAATTTGCGAACCGATGATTAAGTTTTTAAATAGAGGAATTTTCGTAAAGTACGGTGCAAGCGCTGCGCTCATTAATAAATGGCGTAAATTAACAAAAAATACAGTAAAAATAATTGCGGAAGCAGGAGCACCGGCTGCATACATACCAGCTAATATAAATTGGGCAGAACCTGCATAAATTAAAGTGGACATAAATGCAATTTCAATGATAGAAAAACCTGCTGTTTTTGCAATTACACCAGCTGCTATACCGATGCTCAAATAACCAAATACAGTTGGTAAACAATCTTTTACTCCTTGCTGAAATGTATCATCGCTCTGCAAAGCTACATGTGCCTCAGCTTTACTCATCTCTATCATCCTCCATTCCTTCTAAAGTTCGTTTTCCTGTTACGACATGAACTAAATCTATATTTTCACGCCATAACGTATCTAACTTATCAGCTCCAAATTCCTTTGTGATTTCTTCAACCATAATATCGTGCCGCACATACTCTGTCGCAACGAGAACTAGCGCTGGGTCATACGTTGTAACGGCCCATGAAGTGCTATCATTTGAGAAGTTCGCAATTAATACTTCCTCTCCATCACGAGCAATAACAGTTAAATGACCACCCATTCTCTTTTCAACAACGTGGGGCGTCATATAATTATGATGAAACGTCGCTCCTATTTTTGTTTCTGGAGCTCCAAATAAGATTGAAAATATATGTACGCCTTCCTCTTTCTTTTGATGAATGTATGGCTCAATTTCATGCACTTGATCTTCCCATACAGAAATCCATAATTCTTCCTTTGCCCTATTAATTATATTGCATATTTCTTTTAAAACACGATCATTTGAGCGAATATGCGAAATTACATCTATTTGTCGCTCTTGTTCTAAACAATTTAGTTTCTCATCTAAAAATTCAAAGGATTTTTCAAAGTCTTTTCGCATTCGATTCATTAATTCGGTAGCTGGTACTGGTACATATTTAACTGGTTCAGAAGGTACAATATGCACCGCTCCTTTATCCATTAACTTACCGAGTACCTCGTAAATCATAGAACGAGGTACTCCTGTTTGTTTACTCACTTCATAGCCTGTTACTGGGGAGTGTTTTAACAATCCAATATACGCTTTACATTCATACTGGGAAAATCCTAACTTTTGTAATTCCTTTATAATTTCATCCATCGGTAACCCCTCACAATCTAAATCGCCCTTACTTCAAAACGACGATTTTGCTTCCCTTTACTTTTTACTTTATCAATAACAAGTGTTCCTATTTCACTCGTATTTTTCACATGTGTGCCTCCACAAGCTTGTTCGTCTAAATTTTCAATTGTAACAATGCGGATTTCTTGGATAGTAGTTGGCAGGAGATTTATTGCTGTTTTAATCATTCCTACAGCATTTTCTGCTTCTTCGCGGCTCATATAGCGAGTGGAAATTTCTTTATTTTGCTCAATAAGTTTATTCACTTCCTCAACAATTTCTTCTACTTCCACGCTCGATAACTCTTGTAACTCATTAAAATCGATACGGGCTTTATCAGGATAAATTTGGTTTCCGGTGCATAGTGCTCCATACTTTTCATAAACCACAGCTCCGATAAGATGCAGTAAAGAGTGATGACGCATTAAATTATGACGTCTTTCCCAATTCATCTCTAATTTAACTGGACCTAATTTTACTTGAGCTTCATCTTTTATATAGTGAACTATTTCTCCCTGCTCCCTCTTTACTTTTTCAACTTCAAATACAGACCCATCTTGTACAATGACACCCGTATCACATTCCTGCCCTCCACCAGTTGGATAAAAAACTGTTTCTTTTAGAAATATTTTATTCCCTTCTACTTTTATCACTTCTGTTTCGCAACTCGTTTTGTATGCATCTTCTAAATATAATGCCGTTGTCATACTCTCACCTCTTTAGTAGTTATAGTTATACCTACTAATATAAAAAATAACATTCATACAGTCAACTTATATTTCAGAATTTTTAATTTTAAACAAAAAAAGCCTTTTACAATAAGGCTTTTTTCTACATACTATTATTTATTTTAACTGTAAAGTATTTAATATGTTCCCCGCCAAATGCTCCCGTAAAGTAGAACCTGTATACTCTTCCCTAAATACACCCGCCTTCACAAATAAAGGGATGACTTCACTAAAGAATAGATCTAGTGACTTTGGAGGTCCTCCTGGAATGGCAATAAATCCATCTAACGCCCCTGCCTCAAACCTATCCATAATTTGCTTCGCAACGTCTTTTGGTGTACCAACCGCAACCCAATGAGCCGATCCAACAACTTCTGGTCGTTCTAGTATTTGTTCAACTGTTGGTTCATTTTTAATAATGAAGTTCCGTAATAACTCGGCATGAGTTTTACTACGTACAGTTTGATTCCGACTTGGCAGCATCTCTTCCGTAATTTTACTTTCTAGCGGAATCCCTCTCGCATCTAATCCGAGAACCATTTCAAGTAACGTATATCTCTTCTCTTTTGTGAGATGTTGATGAGCTTGCCTATGCATTTCTAACGCTTCTTCATATGTATCACCTATAAAGAAATATAATCCAGGTAATACACGTATAGCATCTTGCTTGCGGCCATGCTGTTCTGCTCTTCTTCTTAAATCTTGACGAAGTTCAATTCCTGACTCTATATCAGGCGTTGCGGCAAAAATTGCATCAGCAACAGAAGCAGCAAAATTCCGACCAGACTCTGAAGCACCGGCTTGAAATAATGGCATTTCTCCTGATATATGCTGTGGGATATTCAGTGGACCTTTTACCTTAAAGTACTCACCATTATGCTCAATAGGCTTTACCATCTCTCTAATAACATCAGGATTATCTACTTTCAATATTTCATTAGGGTGACTCCTCCAAAGTTTTCTTACTAACTCTGTACATTCTGCCGCTTTCGCGTATCGTTCCTCAGATGATGGCATCCCTTCCTCACCAAAGTTTTCAGCACCGTCAATGGATGTAACAATATTCCACCCTACTCGGCCGTTACTAATCCAGTGTAACGATTGTAATTGCCTTGCTAATATATATGGTGGATAAAACGAAGTTGAAGCAGTTGTAACGACTCCAATTTTTTCTGTCGCATAAGCAATAGCAGTAAACAGTAACGTCGGGTCTAAAATGACACTCCCTTTATTACGAGCAATTAAATCTGGGTGCGCCACTAAATAATCGGCTTTAAAAACAAAATCTAACTTAGCCTTTTCTGCCTGTAGTGCCAACTCTACTTGTTCATCAATTCCGGAATTAAACTCATTCCCATCTTCTTTCTTTCTAGAAATTAAACATAATCCAATGCAAAGTTGATTCTTTGTAGACATATATACACCATCCCCTTGTTTTTAATTCACTTAGTTAAACAAATGTTGCTGTCATTATGAAATTCTATTCTTATGAAAATGGATAAAATGATATTGATAATCATTATCATTTTATGGTGTAACTGTAATAAAAGCAATAACAAAAAAGACTCCCACTTTTGGAAGTCCTTTATCTCAATATTTCATTCGCTTCTTTTTCATAAATTTTATCAAATGACGTCATAACGCGCTGTGATGCTTGAATCATCTTTTGATCCGTCATAAGATCGGCCATCTCTTTCGTCATATCTACATTTGAATTTTCTAGCATATGATTTTTTACTATTCCTGTTCCGTTCGGTAAATTAGCAATGTTTCCTTCTGCTAGTGTAAAGCTTTTATTTTCACGTTGCACGAGACGTGCATTCGTTTCTGCATCTACTGTTTTTGTTTGCAAACGAGCAATATTATTTTGTGTTACTTCATCATATAATGTACCGTCTGCTTGTACAGCAACCTTTGCTCCTTCCGGAATACGAATACGCTCATTATTCTCTCCCATTACGAAAGCACCTGAAGATGTTTGTAAATAACGATCACTATTTAATGTGAAACTACCATCTCTCGTTAAAAACGTTTCATCATTTTTAGAAGTAACGAAAAATGATGTTGTGCCGGCTGCGCCGTCATCTAAAAAGAAATCTGTAGCGCTATTTGTCATTTGTATATTTCCTTGTACTAAATTCACATGTGTTGCAGCTGGTACTACAGCATAATCGACCGAACCGATATTTGTTACCGCCCCATCTCCGCGGCGATATGTGTCTTGTACATCAAATACTTTAGACGTCATATTTTCTGCTTTAAATCCTGTCGTTTGAGCATTTGCAACGTTATTCGAATGAACATTAATTCGCTGCATGTAGTTCATCATACCCATAGAACCTATATAAAGACCGTTCATATTCGTTTGAATAAGGCAAGCGCCTTATTCTTCACCTCTTTTCTACGATGTTTGTAACATTTGTTTCGCTAAATGTTCAGCTGTAGCGATATGTATATTTTTCCTTATGTCTTGGCCGTCTGTCATTAATACAATAGGAGCTGATGATACTGCTGGAATTTTCAACAATTCACCACTACTTGCTGTTTCATCAAATTTTGTAAACACAATACCATCTATATGAATATCTTTAAAGTTTGTAATGATTTCAATCATATCTTTACTTTTCATCGAAGCTGATAACGTTAAACAAATATAATCTGGCTCTACTTGTCCCATCGTTTCAATCATTTCTTCTACTGTTTCTGTCGTACGATAATTTTTTCCGGCTGTATCAATTAAAATATAATCGACGCGCGCTTCTTCTTTAAAATACGTAAGTGCTCTTGTCATTGCAGCTTCATCACGCACAGCAATTACTTCCGATCCAATTGTCTTTACGTTATCTTGCAATTGCTGCACTGTCCCTATGCGCGAATGATCTGTCGTTATAAAACCAACTGTTTTTTTCTTACCGTGAAATTGCCATGCCATTTTCGCAAGCGTCGTCGTTTTACCAACACCAGTTGGACCGATTAATGCAATTGTTTGTACTTCTTTTTCAAAGACGTTTTCCGTATTGAAATGAGATTTCATATCTTCCAATATGTACCTAATAACTTCTTCTTCCGTAATCATCGTTGCATTTTCAAACTTTATTTTTAACTTTTCAGCATATGCATAAATGAAATATTGTTCCACATCGTTTTGTTCTAGCATCCGAATTACCTTTTGAATAATAAACGGTACAGATTCTTGACTTTCTTTCTTTGGAACTACTTCTTCTTTCTTTACCGGAACGACTTGTTTCACAACTTTTTTCTTTTTCGGTACTTCCGTTTCTTTCGTCTGTTTCACCACGACAATTCCTTTTTCAAACAGCTTTAATAGTTTTTCTTTTTTTCTTGCCCATTCTTCACTATTTCCTGTTTGCATTGCCGCGTATGACATAGAAGTCGTTACGTTTTCTAAATTGTGCAGTACTGATTGAATTCCATTCGCCTTCACAATTTGTTCTGAAGGATCATTCACAACATCCATTAACTGTTCATGAAATTGAGCTGTACCTTCATTCACTTCTTCCTGTTTTTCTTCTGGAAAAGCAACTAACATTTCATAATCCTTTTTCCAGAAAAACGGTATATTTCGTTTTACACTTTCATCGACAACGTAATAATAATCTGTACCATATTGGTCAAATAACTTTCGATACAATTCATTTTTCGAAGCTGCTTTTATTCGCATTAACGCTTCTTTCTTTTCTGTACTTTCCATTACTTCACCCCCTACTATTCAATATAGGCAATTTGATCCACAACAATTTCTGGTGCTAATTCGCTAATACAAAGTACTTGTGCTTCTACTTGATAACGTTCTAGCAGTCTTACAATTGCAAATCTAAAATCTTTTCTACGTGTTAATAACACTGGTTCTCTTCCCATTAAACGTGCTTGCTTAAAGACGCGCTGCACTTGCTCAACGACACGTGTTTCTAAATCTAAATCCCAGTTTAATAAGTAACCTTGATATGAATTATTCACAACATCCGCATCTAACTCAATTGAATCAGAGAAGAGCGCTGCATAAATTTTTCCGTCCGGATTTTTCGCATTTTCACAAATAACTTTTGAAATACATTCACGAACAAATGATGTCACACCATCAACGTGATTTTGATACACTTCTTTTCCGTCAATAATACCTTCAATAATTGTTGGTAAATCACGAATAGAAATACCTTCTTTTAGAAGTTGTTTAATAACATTTTGAACGAGTGATAAATCAATTTCTTTCTTCTTAATCTCTTCTAATAGAACGCCATTATCATTTTCAAGCGAGTTAATTAAGTCTTTTACATGTTGGCGCTGAATTAATTCATGCAGATTACGCCTTACGACAACATCTAAATGTGTAATTAATATGCTAAGTGGCTCTAACACTTGATAGCCTTTCATTTGTGCATCTTGCACCATATGCTCTAAAATCCAATATCCATCTTCGCCGAAAATTGGATCTTTCGCTGGTTCTGCATCTAAATCAGCCATTACGTTCGGTGTTTTTAGTGCTAATAAATAACCTGATTTTAAAACACCTTCAGCCGCCTTCGCACCTTTAATACGAATAATGTAACGACCACGTGGTCTAAAGCTCGTATTATCTTTAAAGTTAATTCCAGGAACGTTAATACCAAGGTCAGTAATAATCGACTTCCGCATAAGAACAACTTTATCACGAGCTGTTTCCCCGTTAATTTTCTGCTTTACAAGTGCTGCTAAATCTAAACCGAGTTCTACAATAATCGGATATTTATCCGTAAATACTCCGAATGAATCTTCCACTTGTTGCAGTTGCTCATCTTCGCCTTGAATCATTTCTAATTCTTTTTGAAGCTCGTCTTCTTTTTCTTTCTTTATTCGATTTTTATTACGAATGCCTAAGAAGATAATCGTTCCACCAACGAGTGCGAATGGTAAAAACGGTAGCGGAGTAAAAATACCCATTGCAATAAATAAACCACCAAGTGCATATACAACGACTTCATGTGCTAATAACTCTTTAAAGATACCTTCTGTTACTGTATCCGGTGAGCCGTCAAATACACGCGTTACGATAATACCTGTTGAAATTGCAAGCATTAACGAACCGATTTGGTTTACGATTCCGTCACCGACAGTTAACTGTGTATAATGAAGAGCTGCATCTGCAAAGCTCATTCTTTGCTGCATCATGCCGACAATTAAACCGAAAATAATGTTTACGAATAAAATGACAATCCCGAAAATAACGTCCCCTTTAATGAACTTCCCGGCACCATCCATCGCTCCGTAAAACTCTGTTTCCATATTTAATTTTTTACGTTTTGCCTGTGCATCTTTTTCTGAAATAATACGCTGGTTTAAATCAGCATCGATAGACATTTGTTTCCCTGGTAAAGAATCAAGTGTAAAACGAGCTGCTACTTCAGCTGTACGAGATGCACCGTTTGCAACGATAAACTGGAATATGATTAAAACTATAAAAATAACGATACCAATTAATAAGTTCCCGCCAATTACGAACTGGCCAAACTCTTCAATAACATGACCCGCATTTCCGTCTGTTAAAATCGCTCGCGTCGTCGAAACGTTAATCGATACGCGGAAAATCCCGATTAATAACAACATCGTCGGAAATGACTTTAACTCATCCCACTCGTTAATACTTGTCGCTCGCATATAAATAAGCACTGACATACTTAGTAGAAAAACGATAACGATATCAAGTATAAATGGTGGAAGTGGAATTAAGAGCGCCACAACGAATGACGCTGCTAAAAAGATAGAAAAATAGGTTCTTGCAGAATCCATCTTAAACAAAGAGATCCCCTCCAAACGCGCTATTATACTTCAAGTTCATTCGTTTGAATTAAATAGCGCATAACTTCAATTACAGCTACGTATAAATCTTCAGGAATTGTCTCATCTTCCTCGACTTGATAATATAAAGAACGAGCAAGCGGACGGTTTTCCACCATTGGTATTTCATATTCACGGGCAAGCGTTCGTATATATAATGCGAGCTCATCTTCCCCTTTTGCAACGACAATAGGCGCCGCATCAACTTGTTTATTGTACCGAAGCACCACTGAAATATGCGTCGGGTTGTTTACAATAAACGTTGCACCATCCATCTTCTTCGCGATTGTCCCTTGCAAGATCGCATGCATAAAGTTTTTTCGTTTCCCCTTTACTTGCGGGTCCCCTTCATTATCTTTATGCTCTTGTTTCACTTCTTCTTTTTTCATCTTAATATCTTGTTCATACTCCCATTTTTGATAAATGAAATCGATAATAGAAAGAACGATTAAAATAATTAAAATTGCTAAGAAGATAAATTTAATTTGCCTAATAATTTCAGTAAGTGACGCAGTCCAGTTAAAACCAATCATACTGACGATTTTCTCTAAATTCTTTTTAAAAAGAACGTACGAAACGTAACCGATTAATCCCATATAGAACAGTGATTTCAAAATATCTACTAAACTTTTACGACTAAACAATCTCGTAAAATAGTTTTTCGGATTAATACGTGACGCTTTCGGTTTAATGACTTTAGAAGAAAATAGGAAGCCGACTTGAATCATATAATTGAATAAATGAAAAGCATATACGAGTATTAATATCGGAGCCGATACTTTCAGTAATAAAATCCCCATTAAATAAAAATACTCGGTTGAATCTGTATTTTTTCCAATTTGATCAAACAGCACCGCTACGGAATTTGCAATCTCATAACCTAGCCAATCTCCGAAAAAGTAAACGACAACTGCTAATACGAGAATGGAAAATAAATTATTTAAATCTTTACTCCGGGCAATATTCCCTTCTTCACGCGATTTTTTACGCTTCTGCGGGGTGGCCTTTTCTGTTTTATTATCCTTTGCCATGCGCGTCCCCCTACTTCGTTAAGAAAAAGTTAAATAGTTTCGTATATTCTTCAAGTAATACATCCGTCATATTTTTAAACACATAACCGAGCATCGGTACACTCATCGCAATAAACAAAATACCACATGTAATTTTAATTACGTATGCATTCATAAAAACGTTTAATTGCGGAGCATTTTTTGCAATTAAAATAAGAACAAAGTTAATGATGAATAAACTTCCCATAAGCGGCAGAGCAATTTCAACCGCTGATGTTATCGCAAATAATAACGTTGCGAGTAGACTATCTAAAAAACTAGTCGTCAACAATTTTGAAATCGCCTCTGTATATTGAAACGACTTTAAAATCGTGGCAACGAAATAGTTAATGCCGCCAAGTGAAATAAAAATAATAAGAAAAAATATATCAAAAATGGTTGATAGTAAAGTAGACTGTGAGCCCGCATTTACATCAAACAAACTTGCTTGTGATAAACCGATATCAAAGTCTAAAATATGCCCTGCCATTTTCGGAATGTTCCACAGCATCTCTACAATTTTTGAAAGTGATAAACCAATTACAATTTGCGTTGCTGCATAAGCTGCAACGTCCCAAACTGTCTTGATGTGAGAGACATCCACTTGATCGGCCACTGTAATTGAAAGGGCAAGTCCAAATGTAACCTTTGCCATCGCCGGAATTGATCGACCTGAGAAAAACGGTAAAAAATATAAAAATGAAGTAATGCGACAAAACGCAAAAAACGTCGCCGCCCATAATTCCATATTCATTTCAGTTCACCTATCTTAGTACGAACGCAATAGCGATGGGATTTTATCAAATAAATCTAAAATAAGCATCGTTAACTCTTGGAACATCCACGGACCTAAAATGATAATAACGAGCACAATACTCGCCATTTTCGGTAAAAACGTCAGCGTTTGCTCTTGAATTTGCATCATTGCCATAATAACCGCGATAATAATAACGACAATCAGACTTACAACGGCAATCGGCATTAAAATCATAACCCCTTTATAAAAAAAGGTTTGGAAAATATCTATAATTGGTGACGTATTCATTTATATGACTCCTATCACATAGCATCAAGCGCTTCAGGCGACCGTCTTAAACATAATATCGACGATTTTTGTATATCCACCTAAATATACGAAAACGAGTATTTTAAACGGTAAACTTAAAATCATCGGCGGTACCATCATCATCCCGAGGTACATTAAAAGTGTACTAATAATCAAATCTATAAATACAAACGCTAAATAAATGAACATCCCTGTAAGTAACCCTTTTTGAATTTGCGTTAACGTAAAGGATGGTACGAGTGTAAATAAGGAAAGATCCTTTAAATCTTTCGGCAACTCTTCTCCGCGTACTTTCAGCATCATTTTTAAATCATGCTTATACGTATGCTTTGACATATATTCTTTCATAATAGGAGCTGTCGTTTCCGCAGCTTGGCTTACTGTTATTTTCTCTTTCGTCATCGGATCCCACACATCGCTCTTCAGTTGCCCGAGTACAGGCTGCATCGTAAAGAGTGACAAAAATAATGCAAGTCCAACAAGCACTTGGTTTGGTGGTAAATTCATTACCCCAAGTCCTTGACGTGTAATCCCAAGAACGATCATAAAATAAGTAAAATGTGTAAATAATAGAACGATAGAAGAAGATAATGATAAAAGGGTAACGAGCGCAAATAGTTGTACACTTGAATTACTCGTAAACTCTTTTCCATTTTCGAAATTAATAAAACCGTTCGGGGCCGCATACGCTGGATTTACAAAAATAATTGAAAAAACGATAGAAAATACGAAAATAACGGCTAATAATGATAACTGTCTCTTTATTCTCATGATGGATCCTCTACTTTTTTCGTTTCAGTCTTCACCGCGTCTTCTAGTGCTTGTTGAAACTGATTTCCTGTTCCGGTTAATTGCACAGACTGTACACCGTTATTACTAATAACAGTGAACACTTGCTTTCCGTCCACTTCAAATAAAAAGGCACTCGTTTGATGATTTAAATACACGCCGTCTTTTACTTGAATATGGCCATTTTCACCCTGCTTAAAAAACTGCTGTTTGCGCGTCTTTTTCGTCATATAATATGCACCGTAACCGAGCGCACCAAACAGTAAAACGACTTGAAATAAGGTCGTCATATACGACATATGACTCCTCCTCTACTCTTTATCTTGCATTTGACTTTGCGCTTTCATAAGCGCCGCTTGTTTCTTATCAGCTTCAATTTCAGAAATGATAATACCGAATTTCTCGTCCATTACAATTGCTTCACCGATGCCGACTTTCATATTACTTAAATACACATCTACTTTATGTCCTAAGTTTTTCTCTACTTCAAGAACATCGCCAACTTTTAACTGCTTTACATCACCAAGCGTAATAGATGACTTTCCAAGCTTTACACCAAGTTCAATCGAAATATCTGAAACAGTATCGATATGTGCTTTGCCTGCTTCATTTCGCTTTCCTGCAAAATCTTCTAATCCCATTAATGACACAGGAGATACTTCATGCTTCATATGGATCCTCCTACTCTACAAAACTTTTAAATAGGAGCGCCTTACGCGTTCCATCTTTTCCAATAAAACAATTAAATTTATGCTTTCCATCTACATAACCAAGTAATTCATCCAAAACTTTCGTATGAAGCGGAATAATATCGCCTTCTTCAATTTGTTCAATCTCACTCATTGTCATTTTCTGCTCACCAATCGCAACGTGAACAGGTTTGTACACTTGATTTACTTTCACTTCCACTTCAGACGTATACTTCCTACGTTTGTCTGAAGAATGTTCGACAATATTTTCAGACGTTAACTTATCCATAATTTCTTCAACAGATAAGAACGGAATCCCGATACGCACCGTCGTATTCCAGAAATCTGTTTTCATATTTACGTTAAGTAATGAAATTATATCGCTCGCTGTCGTAATCTTTAATGCATTCGGATCTGTTTCCGTCGTTACAAATTTTGGTTCAATCGCAACAACACTTTCAAATGATTGCTCTAAATTTTTACAAAGAAGCAAGAATATATTATCAAGCGTTAAAAACTCAAATGCTGTTAACGGTCTGCGCATCGTAAAGTTACGCTTACTATCTCCGCCAAGCCAACATTCATGAATATAAATAACGAATGCTAAATCAATCTCAATAACAATTTCTCCAAGCTCTGGTAAACCGAGATCAATCACGCAATATAAATAATAATCTTTCGGCATTTTCTCCACATACTCACTCGTAAATGGAACTTGCTCAACTGTCGAAGGCTCTAGTTCAATTGGAATACGCATACGCGCTGATAACGTCTGTGACGTCTGTTTTCCAAACGTAGAAGCAATCGCTTGCAAACTACGTAAATGCTCAACACCGAACTTCTCTGGTCTATTAAAATCATACTCTTGAAATTTCTCTTGCTTTCCTGCTTCTTGTGCGAAAGCTGGCATTTCCTCGCCTTCATTTACCGCCTTCAGCAGGGCATCAATTTGCTCTTGGCTTAATTTTTCGCCACTCATGACAATCCCCTTCCCTACCTTTTCAATTCAACGATTTCAACGTACATCTTCCCATTCTTCGTCAAAATCTTTCCGGTTCCAATCTCTTCATTCTCAAGCATAAGACGCACCGTATTTTTCGTTGAATTTTCAAGACGATACAATGTACCTTTCGTAATATGAAGCAGATCTTCAATTTTCTTTTTCGTATTTCCGATTTCAAAATAAATTGTTAACGGAATATCATCTTGTAATTTCAAATCTAGCCAACTCCCATATCATGTTCACGAAAATTTCATGTTCTCTCTATATATGAAACTTCTTATTTTGAAACGTCGATATTTAATATTTTTTTAATATATCCTTGCGTTTCTTTAAATGGCGGTACGCCTCCGTACTTCCTCACATTCCCAGGACCAGCATTATAAGAAGCAAGCGCCAATACTAAGTCGCCGTTATTTTTCTTTAAATAACCGCTTAACTCTTTTACGCCACCTTCAATACTTTCAGCTGGTGAAAATGGATTCTTCACACCCATCTCCTTCACATTCGCTGGCATAAGCTGCATAAGACCCATCGCACCGGCATGTGACACCGTTTTCGGATTAAAATTAGACTCTACTTCAATCATTTTTTGAATTAACGTTTTCGGAATTCCGTATGTACGACTTACACGATCAATAATATCCTCATACTTCCCTTCATTGGAAGAACGTATTTTTTGAATATTATACTTCTTCGTTAATTCCCACGTATCAACAGCCTCATTTTTCGTTTCTGGGAAACGTCGTTCAAACTCTTTTTGCGCAACTTGCACTTCATCTGCTTTCTTCGCTTCAGCCTTTTCTTCAGACTTACTCGCTTCCTCTACTTTATTAATAGTTTCTACCGGCTTATTAACAACCGCTTCTATTTTCGTAGATTGTACCGGCTGACTCATATCTTCTACTTTTGCCGGCTGCGTAGTTTCTTTCGTCTCCTTCGCAGGTTCACTTTGCAACTTCTCTTGAAAACGACTACTCACAAATGCTTGTGGACTACTTAACTTTTGCTGAATTTGCCCTTTTTTATATGCAAGCACTTCTTTTACTATATTTCCAACTATCATAATATCACCTTTTCGGTAAACAAAGATAATCTAATATTAGAGTTTTTTTTTAAAGTTTGCAATAATCCTTTTGATAATATTGTAATAAAAAAATGAACAAATAGGAAATTATCATTTTTTTATATTCATTAATTACAATTATTCGTTGACACGATATATACCAAGGATTACAATTAATCTCGAAATTGATTTTTTTGCATATTTACGTTTAACAATTAACAGAAAAATCAATATAAAAAAATGGGGGTTCTTAACATGAGAATTAATACAAATATTAATAGCATGCGTACGCAAGAGTACATGCGACAAAACCAAGACAAAATGAACACTTCTATGAACCGTTTATCTAGCGGTAAATCAATCAACAG